>CAMENQ010000008.1 GCA_945928585.1 uncultured Roseburia sp.
GGATATATGTAATATTCCACATGGATCGAAAAATCTTGATGGAATCAGCAGTTATCTTGAACAATTTGCAAAAGATAGAGGATTGTTTTATATAAGGGATAAATCAAACAATGTAATTATTGTGAAAGAGGCTACTAAAGGGTACGAAGGTGTAGAGCCTGTTATTTTGCAGGGGCATATGGATATGGTAGCAGTTAAACGTCAGGATTGTGATATTGATATGTCTAAAGATCCATTAAGATTAAAAGTTGATGGTGATTATGTATATGCAGAAGGAACAAGCCTTGGCGGAGATGATGGAATTGCTGTAGCATATATTTTAGCAGTTCTGGATAGTGATAAAATTAAGCATCCAAGAATCGAGGCTGTAATTACTACTGATGAAGAAATAGGAATGGATGGAGCAACTGCCATTGATATTTCAATGCTTAAGGCAAACAGGATGTTAAACATCGATTCTGAAGATGAGGGAATACTTTTAACAGGCTGTGCAGAAGTACTTCTTAAAATAGCACCATTATATATAGAAGATGAGTTTGAGGAAGAGAAGCTTCTTAATATGTCAGGACAAGATATAAATTTTATATATTGTATTGACAGAGTAATTTACTATACAGAGGATAATGCAAAGCTTACAAATCTTTTTGAGAGCGAAAACGGACAGATAAAATATACAGCGAAAAAAAGATGAGAAGATTTTTATGAGCGAAATGAGCGGAAATGAGGTAAAAATGGAGTATACAAAACTGACTGAAATTTTACAGAGTGTGGCAGACGGCAGTGTAAGTGTGGAGGAGGCTGCATTATTGCTTAAAAAAGAACCTTTTGAGGATTTAGGCTTTGCAAAGCCTGACCATCACAGAGCCATAAGACAGGGAGTAAGCGAGGTTATATATGGGGAAGGCAAGACGCCGGAGCAGATAGTTAAGATAACACAGGCCTTGCTGAAGAAGGGGCAGGAATGTGTTATTATCACCAGAATGGACAAAGAGGCGGCCGATGCATTAAAAGAGGAAAAGCTGCCATTATACTATGATGATTTAAGCAGAATGGGAATAGCAGGTAAAATGCCTGAAAACAGTGGAAACGGGAAAATAGTAATAGCTACAGGAGGAACAAGTGATATGCCTGTGGCAGAGGAGGCAGCACTGACGGCAAAGGCACTTGGAAATGAAGTTGTTAAGCTGTACGATGTAGGAGTGGCAGGAATTCACAGACTGCTTTCCCATGCAGATGACCTTATGAATGCACAGGTGGTTATAGCCATAGCAGGAATGGAAGGTGCATTGGCAAGTGTTATAGGCGGACTTGTAGACTGTCCTGTTATTGCCGTACCTACAAGTGTAGGCTACGGAGCTTCCTTTAACGGGCTATCGGCTCTTTTATCCATGTTAAATTCCTGCGCAAGCGGAGTAAGCGTGGTAAATATAGACAATGGATTTGGAGCGGGATATATGGCCAGCATGATAAATCATGTAAGCGTGAAGAAACAGTAAAAATGAATGGTGTATGTAAGCAGTATTTATAAAATAAAAAATTGTTTGCTGAAATAGCAGCAGGAAAGAGGTGTATAAGGTGAAAACATTATATATAGAATGTAATATGGGTGCGGCAGGAGATATGCTTATGGGAGCACTTCTGGAGCTTACGGACAGACCAGAGGATATGCTTAGAGAAATTAATAAAACAATAAATGACGGCTTAAAAAGTATGGGAAAAGAAAATACGGTGGAGATATTTTCTGAAAAAAACGTAAAATGCGGAATAGTGGGAACTCATATGGTTGTGAAGGTAGATGGAAGAGAAGAAAATTGTGATGCAGGACATTATCACAGTGGGCATATCCATGACGAAGGACATATACACAGTGAGCATAGCCACGACGAAGTACATGTACACAGTGAGCATATCCATAACGAAGAACATTCACATAGTGGACACAGCCATAACGAAGGATATGTTCATAGTGACCACAGTCACAATAATACACATCACCACGCCGGAATAAGTGATATTACTTCCATAATTAAATCAATGAAAATATCTGATAAAGTAAAGGCAGATGCAATATCGGTATATAATCTTATCGCAGAAGCAGAAAGTCATGCACATGGAAAAAGTGTAGACGAGATTCATTTTCATGAAGTAGGAACACTTGATGCAGTTGCAGATGTAGTAGGTGTATGTATGCTTATGAATACCATCTCACCAGAAAGGGTGATAGTATCTCCTGTTCATGTAGGAAGCGGTCATGTACACTGTGCTCATGGAATACTGCCTGTACCGGCACCAGCTACGGCTGATATACTTAAAGGTGTTCCAATATATGGAGGAGGCATTAAGGGAGAACTTTGCACACCTACGGGAGCAGCACTTTTACGATATTTTGCTGATGAGTTTGGTGACATGCCGGTTATGAGAACAGAACGTATAGGCTACGGAATGGGAAAAAAGGATTTTTCCATGGCAAACTGTGTAAGAATAATGATAGGTGAAAATCAGGATAAGATTAACAATATTTCAGAACTTTGCTGTAATCTTGATGATATGACACCGGAGCAGATTGGATATGCTACAGAGATTCTTATGAGAGAGGGAGCTTTGGATGTATATGTTACGGATATTCATATGAAAAAAAACAGGCCTGCACATATGCTTACCTGTATGTGTAAGACAAAAGACAGAGAAAAGTTTTTAGGGCTTATTTTTAAGCATACGACAACACTTGGCATAAGAGAATACGAATGTAACAGATATTGTCTGAACCATGAAATATCACAGGTTGAAACAAATTATGGAACTGTGCATATAAAAAGAGCATCAGGATATGGAACAGTCAGGGAAAAATATGAGTATGAAGACCTTGCAAGAATAGCAGGACAGCAGGATATGGCGGTGAGAGAGGTGGAAAGGAAAATAAAACCTTTATAATTGCAACTAAATATGATAAAATTTATCATATATTGAAAACGTATATTTGATTTTGTGTCAGGAGGTATAAGAATGAGCGTAAATATACAAAAAATGCCAAAGCTTGGCTTTGGATTAATGAGATTACCTGAGAAGGATGGAAAAATAGACATAGACCATGTAAGCAGAATGGTAGATACATATATGGAAAACGGACTAAATTATTTTGATACGGCATTTATGTATCACGAAGGAAATTCAGAAAAGGCAGTTAAGGAAGCACTTGTGAAAAGGCATCCGAGGGAAAGCTATATGCTTGCTACTAAGCTGCCTGTATGGATGCTTAACGGAGCTGATGATAAGGACAGAGTTTTTAATGAACAGCTTGAAAGGACAGGCGCAGGATATTTTGATTTTTATCTTCTTCACAGCATAGAGGATGAAAATTACGAAAAATATATGGAATATGACTGTTTTAACTGGGCATTAAAGAAAAAGGAAGAAGGGAAAATAAAGCATCTTGGCTTTTCATTCCACGGTTCGCCGGAGCTTCTTGAGAGAGTTGTAAATGAACATCCGGAACTGGAGTTTGCACAGATACAGCTTAATTATGCTGACTGGAATAATCCAAAGGTACAGTCGGGAAAACTTTATCAGATATTAAGTTCAAGAAACATTCCGATTATAGTTATGGAGCCTGTAAAGGGAGGAACTCTCGCAGGCATGGCACCGGAGCTTGATGCTATGTTTAAGGAGGCAAGACCGGAAGCTTCCATAGCATCGTGGGCACTTCGCTTTGTAGGAAGCTTAAAAGGAGTCATGACTATTTTAAGCGGTATGTCAAATGAAGAACAGATGACAGATAATCTTCACACCTTTAAAGAATTTGAGCCTCTTAATGAAAAAGAGCAGAAAGTTATACAGCAGGTTGTGAAAAAAATGCTTGGAATGGAGAATATACCATGTACAGCCTGTCGTTACTGCTGCGAAGGATGTCCTATGGAGATAAATATACCTGAAGTTTTTAAGGCAATAAATACCATGAGTACATATCCTGAAAGCAATGAAGGACAGAATATATACAAGGAGCTTATAAAAAACAGCGGAAAAGCGTCAGACTGTATAGGCTGTGGTCAGTGTGAAAGAGTATGTCCACAGCATTTATCTATAATAGAACTGCTAAAAGAAGCAACTGAAAAGCTTTCAGATTAAATTCGCCAATGCGAATATAAAAGTGCCGCTGCCTGGCGGCGCTTTTTTAACTTAAAAAGAAACTACTAAAGCAACAGCGTAAAATAAAGAAACCAAAAATTCGCGAATGCGAATTTGTAAGCGCCGCTGCCGTGCGGCGCTTTTTTTACAAAAATATGTATTAAATTTAAGAAGTGGTAGAACATAATTAAGGTACATCTATATTGAAAATGCAATATTAAAGGAGAGCAGGGATTATGAAAATATCACAGCTTTTAAAAAAAGAAGGAATTGCACTTAATATGAAGCCTTCATCAAAGGAAGAAGCCATAGATATTTTGGTTGATTTGCATGAGAAGGCAGGAAATATAAGCAATAAGGAAGAATATAAAAAAGGAATATGGGAAAGGGAGAAACACAGCTCCACCGCCGTAGGTGATGGTATAGCCATACCACATGCAAAAAATAAGGCAGTGAAAAGACCTGCACTTGCAGCAATGACTGTTCCTGACGGAGTGGACTTTGACTCCATGGATGGAAACCCTGCAATGCTATTTTTTATGATAGCAGCACCGGAAGAAGGAGGAAGTGTTCATCTGGAGGTGCTTTCAAGGCTCAGTGTTCTTCTTATAGATGAGGATTTTAGGAAAAGTCTTATGTCTGCAAAAAATACTGAGGAGTTTTTGTCAGTTATAGACAAAAAGGAAGCGGAAAAATTCGGTGAGACTGAAAAAGATGAGACAGTTTCAGAGAAAATTACAGATAATACTCACATAAATAAAGCAGTTCCTGAAAATAAATATGTATACAGAGTACTTGCAGTAACAGCATGTACTACAGGCATAGCACATACCTTTATGGCTGCGGAAGCGCTGGAGAAGGCAGGAAAGGCCATGGGCATTTCCGTAAAGGTCGAGACTAACGGCTCCGGAGGGGCAAAAAATATACTTACGGATGAAGAAATAAAAAACTGTGACGGCATAATAGTAGCAGCAGATAAAAATGTAATGACAGACAGGTTTAACGGTAAACCTGTACTTTTTACAAAGGTTTCGGACGGTATTCACAAGCCGGAGGAACTGATAAATAAAATAATACACAAAGAAGCAGATATTTACACCATAGGCCGTGATGTAAGAACTGCAAAATATGAAAAACAGTCAACTGATTCAAATGCTGTTTACAAGCACCTGATGAATGGCGTATCACATATGCTTCCGTTTGTAATAGGCGGAGGTATAATGATAGCACTGGCGTTTCTGGTAGATGACTATAAGATAGATCCTGATAATTTTGGTATGAATACACCTGTGGCAGCATTTTTTAAAACAGTTGGAAATGCCATGTTTGGGTTTATGCTTCCTATACTGGCAGCGTATATAGCGTCATCTATAGCAGACAGACCGGGACTTGCAGTGGGCTTTGCAGGAGGAGTTCTTGCCATGAACGGCACCAATTTTTCTGACCTTGCAAACGGAGAGGCAGGCGGTATTTCAGGGGGATTTCTGGCTGCACTTTTTGCAGGCTTTCTTGCAGGCTATATAGTAAAGCTTCTGCAGCTTGCTACAGAAAAACTTCCCAAAAGTCTGGACGGCATAAGACCAATGCTTATTTATCCATTAGTAGGAGTACTTCTTACAGGTATAGTAATGTGCAGCGTAAATCCTGTTATGGGCTGGATAAACACAGGTATTGGAAACTGGTTAAACAGTCTTGGCGGTTCGTCAAAAATACTTCTAGGTGCCGTAGTTGGAGGTATGATGAGTATAGATATGGGAGGTCCCTTTAATAAAGCAGCCTATGTATTTGGTACTGCCTCTCTTGCACTTGAAAATTATGATGTAATGGCGGCAGTTATGGTAGGAGGTATGGTGCCTCCCATAGTCATAGCATTATCTACAAGTATATTTAAGAGCAAATGGTCAGCAGAGGACAGAAGAAACGGCATAGTTAATTATATTATGGGGCTTTGCTTTATTTCAGAGGGAGCCATACCATATGCGGCAAAGGATCCAATAAGAGTTATACCAAGCTGCATTATAGGTTCTGCAGTGGCAGGAGCTTTATCAATGGCATTTAACTGTACTTTAAGGGCACCTCATGGAGGAATATTTGTATTCCCGGTGGTGGGAAATGCACTGTGGTATATAGTGGCACTGGCAGCAGGAAGTATAGTGGGAGCAGTTATACTCGGAGCCATAAAAAAGAAAGTGGAAGAATGAGAGTAAGAAAAGCTTAAATAATTACTAATAAAAAGTGGAAGAATGACAATAAGAAAGGCTTCAACAAATACTTTTAAAGCAGTTTTCAATTTATAAAAAAGAAAGAGGCAGAATGAGAATAAGAAAGGGGATAACAGAATGGTATCAAAAAATGTTACTGTCAGAAACAAAGAAGGGCTTCATATGAGACCGGCAGGTCTTGTGACAAAGGAAATGACAAAATTTCACAGCACGGTACATTTTATATATGGAGATAAAAAAATAAATGCAAAGAGTGTAATGAATCTTATAGCAGGCGGAATAAAATGCGGAAGTGAAATAACCATTGAATGTGACGGAGATGACGAACAGGAGGCACTTAACAGGGCAGCAGACATGATAGAAAACGAATTGCAGGAATAGTAATTATGCAGGAAGGAAGGCAGGATAAATGGAAGAGTTAAAAGGAATAGCAGGCTCAGACGGATACGGATACGGAAAGGCAGTTATTATAAGTAATGAATTGCCGGTTTATGAGGATAAAAAAATAACTGATATAGAGGGGGAGAAAAACAGATTAAAAGAAGCTTTTGATGAATTTCTTAAGAAAACAGAAGCTATGGTGGAAAAAATGAAGGACAGTGTAGGTGAGGATAACACTGCCATACTTGAGGGGCATATTATGATGATGCAGGACCCTTATATGCAGGAAGAAATAATGAACAGAATAGATACGGGCATATGTGCGGAATCGGCAGTAAAGGAAGCATGTGATACATTTATACAGATGTTTTCACAGACAGAGGATGAGCTTATAAAGCAGAGGGCTACAGATGTGGCAGACATACAGCTCAGGCTTTTAAAACTTCTTACGGGGACTCCTGATATAAATATAAGTGAAGTTCCAAAGGGAACTGTTATTGTGGCAGAAGATTTAACGCCATCCATGACCGCAGGCATTGTAAAGGAAAATGTGTCAGGAATAGTGACAGAGGTGGGGGGAAGAACTTCTCATTCTGCCATACTTTCAAGAGCATTGGAAATTCCGGCAGTACTCAGCATAAAGGATATAACAAAAAAAGTAAAAAACGGTATGACAATAGCGGTAGACGGCAGCAGTGGAGTGGCGGTTATAGATGCTGACGAAGAGACAGTTAAGAAATATGATGAAAAAAGAAATGACTATATAAAAGAAAAGGAAGCTTTGAAGAAATACACAGGGAAAAAGACTGTTACAGGAGACGGTCATACGGTAGAACTTTATGGAAACATAGGCAAACCTGAAGATGCGAAAAAAGTTCTTGAATGTGACGGAGAAGGAATAGGACTTTTCAGAACAGAATTTCTTTTTATGGATAGTGACAGCCTTCCTGATGAAGAAAAGCAGTTTCAGGCATATAAGGCTGTGGCAGAAGCTATGGGGGGCAGAGAAGTTATAATCCGTACCCTTGACATAGGAGGTGACAAGGATATACCATATATGAACCTTGAAAGGGAGGATAATCCGTTTTTAGGCTACAGGGCGGTAAGATACTGTCTGGGCCATGAGGATATATATTATGTACAGCTAAGGGCAATATTAAGAGCCAGTGCATATGGAAAAATAAAAATAATGGTGCCTCTTGTGACCTGTGTAGATGAAATAAGACAGGTAAAAAAACTTGTTGAAAAAATAAAGCAGGAACTTGACAGTATAAGTATTAAATATGATAATAGCATAGAGACAGGTGTAATGATAGAAACGCCGTCAGCCAGTGAGATTGCAGATATTCTGGCTAGGGAAGCAGATTTTTTCAGCATTGGAACAAACGACCTTACACAGTATACCATGGCAGTTGACAGAGGAAACGGAAATGTTGCATATTTGTATTCAGTGTATCAGCCGTCAGTTATACGCTCATTAAAGCGCATTATCACTGCTGCAAATGATGCAGGCATAAAGGTCGGTATGTGCGGGGAGGCGGCAGCAGACATACTTCTTACACCACTTCTTATATCCTTTGGTTTAAATGAATATAGTGTAAGTCCTGTTTCCATACTGCGGACAAGAAAAAATATAAGCTGCTGGACAAAGGCAGAAACAGATAAGGTGGCAGAACAGGTACTAAAGATGGATACAGCAGAGGAAATCGAAAAATATTTAAAGGAACAGGTAAAATGAAAAACGAAGAAACACAAGATGTAAAAAACAAGAGGAAAAAGAAAAAATTACTGATTGGAGCACTTTTGGCATCGATTGTTATTTTAATGGCAGTTATTATTATGTTTGGATTTTCTATTAAAATTAAAATATATGGAGATGCAGAGATTACTCTGGAATATGGAGAAGAATATGAGGAGCCGGGAGCAGATGCCACATGGCATAACAGTGTTTTGGGAACAGACAGCAATGTGGACATCGCCATATCCGGCAAAGTTGATTGTACAAAGGTTGGAAGTTATACTGTTACATATAGTGCAAAAAAGCTGTTATATTCAAAGACAGCCAAAAGAACAGTAAATATAGTCGATACCAGACAGCCTGAAATCAAGTTAAATTATATAGAAAATTACTTTATTGAACAGGGTGGGGAGTATATAGAGGAAGGATATACTGCTACGGATAATTATGACGGTGATATAACAGAAAAAGTAGAAAGCCACATATCAGATGGTAAGGTATATTATTCTGTAAAGGATTCATCAGGAAATGAGGCTGTAGCAGAAAGAACAATAGTTTACAATGACAAGGTTCCGCCGGTGCTTACTTTATCAGGTCAGAAGGAAATAACAATAAAGGCAGGAAGCGAATATAGTGAGCCGGGTTATACTGCTGTGGATGAGGAGGACGGCGACCTTACCGAAAAAGTTACGGTGGAAGGGGCTGTAGACAGATTTTTAGCAGGAACATACAATATAAAATATACCGTGGCAGACAAATATGGAAATACATCAACAGATGCACGTACAGTTACGGTTGAGGAAATTAAACAGCAGGATACCGTAAAGCCGGAAGGAAAAATTATTTATCTTACATTTGATGATGGACCGGGTCCATATACTGAAAAGCTTTTGGAAGTGCTGGATAAATATAATGTAAAAGCTACCTTTTTTACTACAAATACAAAAAGCAATTATAGCTATTTGATTACAAAGGAAGCAGAGGCAGGTCATACTGTAGCCATACATACTGCAACACACAATTATGCAGCCATATACCAGAGTGAGGAAGCATATTTTCGTGATTTAAACATAATGTCTGATATTATAGAAGCAAAAACAGGGAAAAAACCTATGCTTTTAAGATTTCCGGGAGGAAGTTCAAATCTTGTAAGTAAAAAATATTGCTCAGGAATTATGAGCAGGCTTGCAAAAGCAGTGACAGATATGGGGTATAAATATTTTGACTGGAATGTAGACAGTTGTGATGCATCAAATGCAAAAAACAGCGATACGGTTTTTCAGAATGTTATAAATGGAGTTAAAAAACATGATATCTCCATTGTTTTGCAGCATGACATAAAGGGGTTCAGTGTTGATGCAGTGGAAAAGATAATAGTCTGGGGCATTGCAAACGGTTATACATTTTTACCATTAGATGAAACAAGTCCAGTGGTGCATCACAGTGTGGCAAATTAAAATAATTTGAAATCTACGCGTATGCCAAAATGAGAAAATTTAAAAATTGTTAGCACTCATACTTGACGAGTGCTAACAATTGTGATACAATATACCCGAAAAGTGAAAAAGGGTATATTTTTTTATATAATAGGAAATTGCTAAAGCAACAGCGTGGAATTAAGAAACCAAAAATTCGCGAATGCGAATTTATAAGTCTCGCTGCTGAGCGAGACTTTTTAAAAGAAATGCTTTTGAGCATAATATAATCCTTACAGAAAATATACCATCTGAAAAAAGAAAGCGAGGTAGACCATATGAACATTAACAAATTTACACAAAAGTCAATGGAAGCAGTGTCGGACTGTGAGAAGCTGGCGTACCAATATGGGAACCAGGAAATAGAGCAGGAACATCTTTTGAAGGCACTTACAGACCAGGAGGATGGCCTTATTATAAAGCTTATAGAAAAGATGGAGATAGACACGAATCATTTTAAAAACAGAGTGGAGGATTATCTTAATAAGCGTGTAAAGGTACAGGGAGGTCAGGTATATATAGGAAATGACCTGAATAAAGTACTTATTACCGCAGAGGATGAGGCGAAGGCTATGGGAGACTCTTATGTTTCCGTAGAGCATTTGTTTTTGTCTCTGTTAAAATATCCTAATCAGGGTGTTAAAGCATTATTTAAGGAATACGGCATTACAAGGGAAAGATTTTTACAGGCACTGTCCACAGTAAGAGGAAACCAGACAGTAACAAGTGACAATCCTGAGGCCACTTATGATACACTTGTAAAATACGGCACCGACCTTGTAGAAAAAGCACGAAATCAAAAACTTGACCCTGTTATTGGCAGAGATAGCGAAATAAGAAACGTAATACAGATACTTTCACGTAAAACTAAAAACAATCCTGTACTTATAGGTGAGCCCGGTGTAGGTAAGACTGCGGCAGTAGAAGGTCTGGCACAGCGTATTGTGGCAGGCGATGTACCGGCAGGCTTAAAGGACAAAAAGATATTTGCACTTGATATGGCATCACTGGTAGCAGGAGCCAAGTACAGAGGAGAGTTTGAGGAAAGACTTAAGGCTGTTCTTGAAGAAGTGAAGAAAAGCGAAGGACAGATTATTCTGTTTATAGATGAGCTTCATACCATAGTAGGAGCAGGAAAGACAGAAGGCTCTATGGATGCGGGAAATATGCTTAAGCCTATGCTTGCAAGAGGCGAGCTTCACTGTATAGGAGCAACTACACTTGACGAATACAGAAAATATATAGAAAAGGATCCGGCACTTGAGCGTCGTTTCCAGCCTGTACTTGTTGATGAGCCAAGCGTGGAGGATACTATTTCCATACTTAGGGGACTTAAGGAAAGATATGAGGTATTTCATGGCGTAAAAATCACGGATTCAGCTCTTGTATCTGCAGCAGTCCTTTCAAACAGATATATTTCTGACAGATTTCTTCCTGACAAGGCAATAGACCTGGTAGATGAAGCATGTGCCCTTATAAAGACAGAGCTTGATTCTATGCCTGTAGAACTTGATGAACTGAGACGTAAGGTTATGCAAATGGAAATAGAGGAGGCTGCACTTAAGAAAGAAACAGATAAATTAAGTACAGCCAGACTTGAGACACTGCAAAAGGATTTGGCAGAGCTTAAGGAAGAATTTAACAATAAAAAGGCACAGTGGGAAAATGAAAAGACATCTGTGGAAAGATTAAATAAGCTTCGTGAGGAAATAGAAAATATAAGAGGCGAAATTAAAAAGGCAGAGAGAGAATACGATTTGGAAAAGGTTGCAGAGCTGCAGTACGGCAGACTGCCAGCCATGGAAAAACAACTTTGGCAGGAGGAAGAAAAGATTAAAAGTGCTGATTTATCCCTTCTTCACCAAAATGTATCAGAGGAGGAGATTGCACGTATTATATCACGCTGGACAGGTATACCTGTATCTAAGCTTACTGAATCAGAAAGAAATAAAACACTTCATCTTGACGAAGCACTTCATAAACGTGTTATCGGACAGGAGGAGGGCGTAAGCAAGGTAACAGAGGCTATTATACGTTCAAAGGCAGGTATAAAAGACCCGTCAAAGCCTATAGGTTCGTTTTTATTCCTTGGCCCTACAGGCGTAGGAAAGACAGAACTTGCAAAGTCCCTTGCTGAAAATCTGTTTGACAATGAGCAGAATATGGTCAGAATAGATATGTCCGAGTATATGGAGAAACATTCCGTAGCCAGACTTATAGGAGCACCTCCGGGATATGTAGGATATGATGAAGGCGGACAGCTTACAGAGGCAGTAAGGAGAAAGCCGTATTCAGTAGTTCTTTTTGATGAAATCGAAAAGGCACATCCTGATGTATTTAATGTGCTGCTGCAGGTGCTTGATGACGGAAGAATAACAGACTCACAGGGCAGGACAGTAGACTTTAAGAATACCATTATTATTCTTACTTCAAACATAGGTTCATCTTATCTGCTGGATGGCATTGATGAACAGGGAAACATTAAGGCCGAAAGTGAAAATATGGTTATGAGTGAGCTTAAGAATGCATTCAGACCGGAGTTTTTAAACAGACTTGATGAAATAATTATGTTTAAGCCGCTTACAAAGGAAAATATCGGCGGAATAGTAGATTTACAGCTTGCTGACATTAATAAGCGACTGGTGGAGAAGGATATTACCATAGCCATTACAGACAGAGCAAAGAACTTTATTATAGAAAACGGTTATGAGCCTTCCTACGGAGCAAGACCACTTAAGAGGTATCTGCAGAAGCATGTGGAGACACTGGCTGCGAAGGTAATCCTTTCAGACGGAGTGGCAGCAGGAGATACTATACTGGTGGACGAGAAAGACGGAGAACTGACGGCGGAGATTGTTCAGGGGTAAATTTTGGGAAGATAGCAAAATAATGGTAATTGGGGCGGTAGTTGGGGCTACTGCCCCAACTTTTTAGATGATTTGCCAAAACGGTGAAGGAAGATAAGTTATAATGATGAAAGTTGTAGTTTTATGATAAGTTATATTGGAATAATTATTGTAAGTTGGGATATTATGTGTTAGTATGAACATAGGAAAATATATAAAAAGGGGCAGGTGAAATATATAATTGAGTAAGGCTGATAATAAGCATAAAGAACTTTTAGAGAAAATCAAAGAGTTTCGCTTGATGGATGATGATTTTATGAGCAAGGTTTTTGAAGATAATTTTGAATGTATTGAGTTAATCTTACATATTATAATGCAAAAGCCTGATTTAAAAGTAAAAGAAGCTCGTACACAATATAGCATAAAAAATCTTTTGGGGCGTTCTGTAAGATTGGATATATATGCAGTCGATAATATAGGTAAAAAATATAACATTGAGGTGCAGAGGGCAGATAAAGGAGCAGGTACAAAGAGGGCAAGATATAACAGTAGTGTTATAGAGACTAATTCGTTAGCACCGGGTTCAAAATTTGAGGATTTACCGGAAACATATGTTATATTTATTACTGAAAACGATGTTATGGGTGCCAATGAACCAATTTATCATATAGATAGAATTGTAAGAGAAACAGGTCAGATATTTGATGATGAAACACATATTATTTACGTAAATGGATCATATATAGATGATTCGCCACTAGGATTACTTATGCATGATTTTTCGTGCAAGAATCCAAATGATATGCATTATAAGTTGTTGGCGGAAAAAACCAGATATTTTAAGGAAGATGAGAAAGGAGTGGCAGCCATGTGTAAGATAATGGAAGATCTAATTGATAGTGAAAAAAGAGAAAGTGCTTTGAGATTATTAAAGATTGGAAAACTTTCAAATGAAGAAATTGCAGAAGGGCTGGGACTTACTATTGAAGTGGTCAATGCTCTTGAAGTTGAAAGTAAATCGTTAGGTTGATTATACTCGTATATAAAATGTACAATGATAGAAGAGTAGCAGCAAGAATAATGTGCAACTAATGCGAAAGTAATTCATTCAGACGGAGTGGCAGCAGGAGATACTATTTTGGTGGGTGAGAAAGACTTATGAGAAACAAAAGGAGTATGTGTAAGGAAAAATAGTGTTTCAATTTGTGGTAATTGTTATCGCAGTAAAATGATGCTTGAATGGATATACGGCGCAATTGATAATTATATTTGTAAGAATGTGAACTGATGTGTGAAGCTTTTATGTAAATAGTTAATATGTGGTCTTCTGTGATAAAAATATAATCACAGGAGGCCATTTTTTGTTGACATATCCATAATATAGTATATAATATAATTAAACATATGAACAGTTGCTCATATATTGTAGAGAATAAATTAAAAAAAGATAAATAAAGAAAAAAATAAAAAAGGAGGAACAAATCTTGCAGAAACCAATAAATCCACACAGAAATAATGACGTTGAACACTGTGATGTAGAATGTGTTCACGAAGACATAGTAAAAAAAGTAAACAGCCTTCTGCCTGAGGAGGAAATACTATATGACCTTGCAGAATTTTACAAGGTATTTGCCGACTCTACAAGAATAAAAATGCTTTACATTTTATTGGAATCAGAAATGTGTGTCTGCGACATAAGCCGTATACTTGGCGTAAGCCAGTCTGCCGTATCCCATCAGCTTCGCATGCTTAAGCAGATGAAACTTGTAAAATACAGGCGGGAAGGAAAAACAGTGTATTATTCCCTGTCAGACCATCACATAGAACAGATACTCAGTCAGGGACTTGAGCATATATCTGAGTAATGATAGGATTGCTGAATTTCTGAGATTAAAGCATCTCTGAGAATGAAGCAGAAATATAAGAGAAAAACATAAAAGTAAATAAAAAAGAAATGAAAAAATATAAAAAAGGAGATTTTTATTATGGAAAAGATATTTAAAATTAATGTTGATTGTGCAAACTGTGCAGCAAAAATGGAGAGAGCCATTGAAAAAATAAAAGGAGTGGAAAGCGTGTCTATTAATTTTATGTCACAGAAGGCTTTTATTGAGGCTGACGAGTCAGAATTTGAGCGTATCATAGCAGAGGCAGGAAAAGCTGTAGATAAAGTGGATAAGGGTACGGTTCTTGAGGCGATTTAGTCAGGAAAACTACTATGTGCTATAGGAAGTTTTTAGATTCTTATAAATAGCTATATTTATATGTTATAGTATTTTTGACAGATAGGAGGATGGCATGAAAAAAAATGAATTACTAAAAGTTATTTTATCAGCATTAATGCTGCTTACAGGTATGCTTGCAGAACATAGTGTAATAGACATATCAGGCATATGCACTGCCACAGGCACCTTTACAGAAAATAATATAATGCTCATATGGTTTCTGGCGGCGTACCTTATTATAGGCGGAGATGTTTTAAAAGAGGCGGCGCAGAATATTTTAAGAGGACAGGTATTTGACGAGAATTTCCTTATGGCTATAGCCAGCCTTGGCGCTTTCTTTGTAGGCGAGTATCCGGAGGCACTGGCAGTTATGCTGTTTTATCAGATAGGCGAAATGTTCCAAAGCTATGCCGTAAACAGGTCGCGCCGTTCCATATCAGAGCTTATGGATATAAAGCCGGACGCGGCATATGTCAGGCAAAATGACGGAACAACTCTTAAGGTTCATCCTGAGGAGGTTAAAATAGGGCAGATTATTGTCGTAAAACCGGGAGAAAAGGTACCCCTTGACGGAAAAGTTGCAAAAGGAAGCGGTACACTTGATACATCAGCACTTACGGGAGAAAGTCTTCCTTTAGAGGTAGAGGAAGGAGACGAGGTCATAAGCGGCTCTATCAGCATAAATGGAGTACTTGAAATAGAAGTTCTGAGGGAATTTGGACAGTCTACAGTATCCAAAATTCTTGAAATGGTTGAAAATGCAGGCAATAAAAAGGCCCAGACCGAAAAGTTTATAACAAGATTTGCAAGATATTATACGCCAATAGTAGTTTTTCTTGCGTTGGCACTGGCAGTCATACCGCCACTGGTGGAGGGTGTTTTCATAGCGGATGGCATTACGGGAGAATTATTCAGCAAATGGGTATACAGAGCTTTAAGCTTTTTAGTTACTTCATGTCCATGTGCCCTTGTTATATCTGTGCCACTAAGCTTCTTTGGAGGTATAGGTGGAGCAGGAGCAAAGGGTATATTAGTAAAGGGAAGCAATTATCTTGAAATACTGGCACAGTGTGATACTGTAGTATTTGACAAGACAGGTACCCTTACAAAGGGAAATTTTAAGGTAAACAAAATACTTACGGTCAATGATGTGGAAGAGGATAGACTTTTATATATAGCAGCACTTGCGGAATATTATTCAAATCATCCTATTTCGGTGTCGCTGAAAAATGAGTTAAATTCCAAAAATCCTGTTCTTTATGAAAAGCTTGTTAAAGAAGCAGTATCAAAGGATATGTCATCAGAATATGAGGAAATATCAGGACATGGCATAAAAGCCGGTACATCAGAAGGAGTTATTCTGGCAGGAAATAAAAGGCTGATGGACAGAGAACACATACCATGTGATACTGTAGATGAGATGGGAACCATAGTATATGTGGCACTTGAAGGAAAATATCTTGGAGCAATAGTTATAGCCGATGAAATCAAGGAGCAGTCAGCAGAAGCCATAAAATCATTAAAAGCATCAGGAATTACAAAAACTGTTATGCTGACAGGCGATAAAAAGAAAATCGGAGAATATGTGGGAAAAGAGCTTGGAATTGATGATGTGTATACAGAACTTCTTCCTGCCGATAAAGTGTCTCACGTAGAGGAGCTACTTAAGGAAGCAGCCGGTAAGCTGGCATTTGTAGGAGATGGTATCAATGATGCACCTGTTCTTGCAAGAGCCGATATTGGCATAGCAATGGGTGCCCTTGGCTCTGATGCAGCCATAGAAGCAGCAGATGTAGTCCTTATGGATGACAATCCTTTAGGCATAGCAAAGGCAATAAAAATCGCAAAAAAGACAGTGAAAATAGTAAAACAGAATATTGTTTTTGCCCTTGCCGTTAAGATTTTAATACTCATACTTTGTGCCATAGGCATTGCAAGCATGTGGGCAGCCGTATTTGCAGATGTAGGAGTGTCGTTTATAGCCATATTAAATGCACTTCGGGCAATGAGAATAAAATAAAAACTGATGTCGGAAAAATAAAAAGACCATATACTAAATTGGGATATTTAGCATATGGTCTTTTTATAAATATTTTAGTGTTGGTTAATTATAATATATATTGTTTTTTATTTAATAGGAAATTCCTAAAGCGACAGCACCGGTTTCGCAACCTGCATCACCTTTTTAGAGAGCAACAAATCTGTCAGCCTCAGATTTAAGTGTACCTGCAATCTGCTTATTGCTTTCCATTTCCTCGATAATATGTCCCATATCCTCTACAAGGCCCTGTGTATTATCAGCGGCAGAAGCAATACCGTTTGCACTTTCCTCAACTGCTGTAGATATACCGTTCATTGCCTCAGTAACATTTGTAACTGCATCCTTAAGGTCAGCAGACATAGTATTAAACTGTTCTACAATATCATTTACATGAACTGCATCTCTGTTGTACTGCTTACCGGAATCAACGAAGTTATCATAGTCAGGAAGGACATTATCGTTAATGTATTCTACGATGGAATTTGAACTTTCAATTAATTCCTTAACAGCCATAACTACCATATTGTTGATAGACTGGATGTTGTTAGCGGCCTCTCTGCTGGAATCAGCAAGCTGTCTGATTTCATCAGCAACAACGGCAAATCCCCGTCCTGCATCACCGGCTCTTGCAGCTTCAATAGAAGCATTTAATGCAAGAAGGTTTGTCTGGCTTGAAATGTTTAAGATTTCATTTGTAAGGTCATTTACACGGTCAACACTCTTACTATCCTCGATAGCCTTCTTTAATGTATCAATAATCTCATTAATAATAGTGCTTGTACTCTGCTTGTTTTCAACAGCAGTATGCTCAAGTGTTTCGGCACGCTCTCTCATCTGGGCAGCGTACTCAAGCAATGATTCAGAGGCTTTTGCAAGATCAACCACGTTACTGTCAATATGTTCTGTACTTTCATTTACGTTCATAACCGTAGAAGAAACCTCTTCCATGGTAGCTGAAAGCTCTTCCATAACTGATGATGTATCATATGAGCTTTCATTTGCTGTAGAAACTTTAGAAGATACAGTACTTACAATGGAATTTAATCTGTTAGAGTTATCTGTAATCTGCTGCATAATGTTCTGGAGTGTAGCAATAAAGGTGTTTATACCGTTTGCAAGCCTTGCAATTTCATCCTTTCCTTCCTCTGGAACTCTCTGTGTAAGGTCACCCTGAGAATTATTAATGTCAGAGATAATCTTCTTGAGCTTGTCGTTTGTGTTCTTAAGAGGAAGAATAACCTCAACAAAGCACATAAGAAATACAAGAGCAACCATAATAATGGAAACAATAGCAATAACAGTCATAACAAGAGTAGCATTATCATATGCATCTTCATTTTCTGCTATAGCTTCTGCCATATTTGCTGAATTTATTTCGTTAAGGGAAGCAATGTCAGCAGAAAGTGTATCAGACAGTTTACCTA
>CAMENQ010000009.1 GCA_945928585.1 uncultured Roseburia sp.
TCTCTTTCCTGAGTTATTCCGCATATTTTTATTTCCTGCAATATATACACCTTCCTTCATCTAAGCTGTATTTAATTCTTATACCTGTACGTATTTTTCGTAATCCAATCATTGCGCATCATTTTTTACTGAACTTTTACTGCCATATTACGCTTATTGCTCTAAATATACCTTTTTCCATCCCAGTGCCTTTTCCTTTGGTTTTTCGCTTTCCATAAACGCCCTTCCGATAAGAAGTGCATCTACATTGCTTTTCTTTAAAAATCTAATGTCATCATCTGTCGACACACCGCTTTCCGATACAAAAACAGGTCTTTTTTTGCCGGAGCTGCTTTCGCAAGTCAGCTTATCCATATATTCTGAAAGTCTGCCTGTATGGTTTAAATCAATGGTAAAGTCTTTTAGATTTCTGTTATTTACACCTATTATTTTTGCATTAAGTTTAAGTGCCCGCTCCATTTCC
Organism: uncultured Roseburia sp.; assembly: GCA_945928585.1. Taxonomy (GTDB): domain Bacteria; phylum Bacillota; class Clostridia; order Lachnospirales; family Lachnospiraceae; genus CAG-303. The sequence goes on from CAMENQ010000009.1 coordinate 464, forward strand.
TCCTCGCTATGTACCTCCAGAAGTACATCCATTCCAAGGCTGTAAGCAAGGTCATAAAATTTTTTCATATCAGCGTCATTTAATATGGCGGCTATAAGAAGTATACAGTCGGCACCTATTACCTTTGCCTCATATATCTGGTATTCATCTATAATGAAATCCTTTCTTATTATTGGAAGGGGTGATATTTTCCTGACTTTTTTAAGGTATTCCACTCCTCCGTTAAAATGGTCTTCCTCAGTCAGCACACTTATTGCATCAACAGACTCATTATACTGGTCTATTCGGTCTGTAAGCTCTATTTTGCCGTCTATAACTCCCATGCTTGGTGAAGCCTTTTTAAATTCACCGATTATTGAAAGTCCATCCTTTGCCAGCGCATCATAAAAGCTTACAGACTTTCTGTCACTGTTAAGTGCAAGTTTTTTCATGTCATCCTCTGAAATTCTTGCCTTATGCTCAACCAGCCTTTTTCTCTTATCCTTTACTATTTCATCTAAAATACCCATCTGTTTTTCCTCTCAACTACAATATATTTTAATAATCCTTACTTTCGGTAAGGAATTACCCATCTAATTAATATTATTAATAAAGTTTTCTATAAGTTTTTTTCCGTGCTCCGTATAAATGGATTCCGGGTGGAACTGGAGTCCGATGACAGGATATTCTTTATGCTTAATTGCCATGATTTCACCATCCTCTGTCTTTGCGGTAACTGACAGACAGTCAGGCATAGTTTCTTCAATAATGGCTAAAGAATGATATCTTGCCACCTTTATAGGTGAATTTATTCCTTCAAAAATTCCTGTTCCATCATGCTCTATAGATGACTGCTTTCCATGGAATATTTTTTTTGCATAGGATACTGTCGCTCCAAATGCCTCACCTATAGTCTGGTGTCCAAGGCATATTCCAAGTATAGGCTTTTTTCCTGCAAAATACTTTACCACATCAAGGCATATGCCTGCATCCTTAGGTGATTTAGGTCCCGGTGAAAGTACTATTTTGTCAGGATTTAACTTTTCTATTTCCTCTATTGTTATTTTATCATTTCTGACTACTTTAATGTCATCAGTAAATATGCCCATATACTGATACAGATTATATGTGAATGAATCATAATTATCTATTAATAAAATCATATGGCTTTTCCTCCCTTTCTTTTACATATTTGTCTCAGGTGCTACAAGTGTTCTTGCAAGTGCAGCAACTTTATTGCAGCACTCCTTATATTCATTTTCCGGAACGGAATCTGCCACTATGCCTGCTCCCGCCTGAAGATATACCTTGTCACCTTTCTTTATCATGGTTCGTATGGTTATGCAGAAATTCATATCTCCTGTAAAATCTATATAGCCTGTGGCTCCTCCGTAAAGTCCTCTTCTGACTGTTTCAAGCTCATCTATTATTTCCATTGCTCTTATTTTTGGTGCTCCGCTAAGTGTTCCTGCCGGAAGGAATGAGGATACAAGGTCAAAAGGATGATATTCCTTGTTTTTTCTTCCCTCCACAAGTGATACTATATGCATTACATGTGAATATTTTTCTACATCCATAAAGCGTGCAACCTTAACCGTTCCAAACTCTGAAACACGTCCCATATCATTTCTTGCAAGATCAACAAGCATAACATGTTCTGCTCTTTCTTTTTCATCCTTAAGAAGACTGTCCTTTAAAAGTAAATCCTCCTCATCATCTGCACCTCTCGGTCTTGTACCTGCTATTGGACAGGTCTGGATTTTTCCATCCTTTTCCTTTACTATCATTTCAGGCGAGCTTCCTATAATTTCAAAATCTCCAAAATTAAAATAATAAAGATAAGGTGAAGGATTAAGTTCCCTAAGTTCTCTGTATAAATCAAAACCCTTCTGCTTTGTCTCTATTGTCCATCTCTGCGACAATACAGTCTGGAATATGTGTCCTTCCTTTATATATTCCTTTATTTTATTTACCTTTTCACTATACTGCTCCAATGTATCTGATTTTTTTATTATAACACCGTCATGTACAAAGTTTCTTTCTTCCTTCTTAGGAGCTGAATTTTTGCCAAGTGCTTTATTTATAAGTTCCTCTGCCTCCTTTAAGGCCCTTTGTTTTCCTTCCTCCGTAGGTTCTTCCAGAACAACTGCCGAAAGTGTCTCTGCCACATGGTCAACTACAATAAACTTTGTGGCAAGCATAAACTGTACCGTCTCTATGCCTATCTCATCAGGATTGTCATCAGGAAGAACTTCTGTATATCTTATATAATCATATCCAAGACTTCCTACAAGACCACCGCAGAAGGCAAGTTCTCCTGCTTCCTTTTCCACATGGAACATATTGCAGTACTCTTTTAATTTTTCAACAGGATTTCCTTCAAGTACTTCTGTGCTTCCATCTTTTCGTGTGATAACAATGCTCTGTCCCTTTGACTGTACCAGTTCCTCAGGCTCAACACTCATAAATGTGTATCTGTCATAATCCTTGTCATAGCTTTCAAGGAGAAATCCTATTTTTTCCCTTCCAAGGTTTTCGTACATTCCTACTGCTGTCTCATTAACAACGCTTATTGTTTTTCTGTATGCTTTTAAGTTTCTTTCTTTCATATAATAATCCTCTCTTTCTTAAAAAAGTGCCGCAAATTTCCTATTATTTGCAAAAAGCACTGCACGGCAGCGTCGCTTATAAATTTGCATTTACGAATTTTTTGGTGCGGTATTTCACGCTGTCGCTTTAGTATTTTCTTTTACGCTGTTGCTATAATTTTTTTATTTTAAAAAAGTCCCCGGCTGCATATTCTTATACAGCCGGGGACGATTGTTCTCGTGGTGCCACCCCTATTCTCATAATGAAAAAGTGATTTATGGTCTACGTCTGCATTGTGCTTTATAGGTTTCCCTGCCTCTCGGCAACGCGCTTTTAATTTCGCATTCGCGAATTTTTGGTTTCGCAAAATTTCTGCTGTCGCTTTTGGAATTTCCTATTAATTAAAAAAACGTATATTCCGATTAGAATATACGCCACCAATCCATTATGACTCATTCAGATACTAAGCTATATGCGTTTCTGTTATTGCTTTTCTGTAACATTAATGTGTTAGCTCTAATATATATTTAATATAGAGCATTAACATAAATATCATACATCTTTATATCTTACCCCTGTAACGTGAGGACACGTATCAGCCTACTTATATGAATATCCGTTTTTTAATTTATATGTTCAGCTTCAAATCTCACAAACCCATTCCCTAAAGCTTCCCGTATCGGTTTCCACCAGCCCGACTCTCTGTGCCTTTCCACAATAGGTACTCTTTTGCTCATCGACTTTATTTATTTAATTAACTATGCTACCATTTTACCACGATAAATTCATTTGTCAATCTTTTTTATTGAGACATACGCATTTCTACTTTTTTTGCACTTTCTGTAATTGCCAGACCATCCTGCCCCGTCTCTCTAAGACACGAAGGTAAAAGCCTTCCGATACGCTTCATAGATGCTATTACTTCATCCGGCTCGATGGCACTTCGTACACCTGCCAATGCCATCTGTGAGGCTATGACCGCATTTACCGCTCCTGATACATTTCTTTTTATACATGGCACTTCCACAAGTCCTGCCACCGGATCACATGTAAGACCTAACATATTTTTTAAGGCAAACGCTGCTGCATGGATAATTTCTTCATTGTCTCCATTTTCCAAATAAGTCACGGCTCCGGCCGCCATGGCACTTGCAGAACCGATTTCTGCCTGACAACCTCCTTCTGCACCTGATATGCTTGCACTGGCAGCAATAACTTCGCCTATACCTCCTGCCACATACAAAGCCTCTATCATTTTTTCCATTGATGCATTCCTTTGTTCTTTATATGTGAGTAGAACTGCAGGTATCACACCACAGGAACCGGCTGTGGGCATGGCAACGATACGGCGCATACAGGCATTTGATTCTCCCATTTTTACGGCCTTTTCCATCACCTGTACCAGAAAATCCCCTACCAGACGATTTTCTTTCATACGGAATTTTTCCAGTTTTTCTCCATCACCGCCTGCCAATCCGCTGAGGGATTTCAGATGAGGATTATAAGATTCATCTGCCTCCTTCATTGCTTCAAACATAGACTGCATCGTTTTCATTGATTCGCTCTTTGTCACATTTCTTTCCCGCATATCTTCCTGCAATACAACCTGCCAGAATGGTATGTTCCGCTGATTAGACAGTTCTACAATTTCACTTAACTTTAATAAGCTCATTCTTCCTCATCTCCTTCCATCGGACTGTAGTAAGTTACCTTTTCAACGCCTTCCAGATGCTCCAGCCAGTTGATTGATTCCTCCGGTATTTCCTGATCACATTCAATAACCATTACTGCATTTCCTCCACGTGATGCCCGGTATAACTGCATTGTTGCAATGTTGACTGATTTGTGTGCCAACATGCTGGTTACTTCTGCCACATGTCCCGGCTGGTCAAGGTTATGCACAATAAGTGTAGGATATTCGCCGGAAAAATTAGCCTCCAATCCATCCACACTGGCTATATTGATTAATGAACCTCCTATGGATTCACCTATTACCGTCAGTTTTCTTCCATGCACACCCTCAAGAATCAGCTCCACTGAGTTTGGATGTCTCTCCGGTAAGTCTATCTTGCCAAATTCCAGTTTCATACCGGCTTCCTCTGCTAATTCCACACTTTTTGGAATACGCACATCATCAGGCTTCATTCCAAGAAGCCCTGCAACGATTGCAAAGTGAGTTCCGTGTCCTTTGCCTGTTGCCGCAAATGACCCATGCAGCAATATCTTTGCAGATGCAATAGGCTGTCCCATCAGCTTTCTTGTTACATATCCTATTTTTACCGCACCTGCAGTATGAGAACTGGATGGTCCTACCATAACCGGACCTATAATATCAAATAAATTCATATTCCTCCTCCTCGATTCAGGAAGTCCCACCTGACAGCGAGACTTCTTGAATAATTTTATGCTGTGCTTTTGAAATTTCTTATTCATTCAAAAAGTCCCGCCCGGCAGCGAGACTTCTTAAAGGAATTTATGTTGTTGTTTTTGGAATATGGAGAACATGGTGAAGTTCCATGTCTCTATGCTTTTTATGGCTGAATCGTTATATTCTTAATCAAGCTTCTCCGGTCCGTTTCCAATTTCAACTACATAAAAATCTGCCTTATATCCAATCTTCTCCTCATATGCCTTTCCAATAGCAGCTATAGCCGTATCTACCGCCTCATTTTTTACTATGCTGACAGCGCAGCCTCCAAAGCCTGCACCTGTCATACGGGCACATATGACTCCCGTCTGCTTTCTTGCTTCCTCAACCAGTGTATCAAGCTCGATGCCTGTAACCTCATAATCATTCTTCAATGAATCTCCTGACTGGTTTATAAGCTTGGCAAATGTCTCTATGTCATTATTTTTAAGTGATTGCACTGCTGATATGGTTCTGCGGTTTTCATAAACAGCGTGCTTTGCCCTTTTTTCCAGTATTTCATCATCTATAAGCTGTCTGTTTGCTTCAAATTCTTCCTCTGTAAGCTCTCCCAGGGAATTTATGTTAAGCTTTGTCTTAAGTCTTTTCAGTGCTTCCTCGCACTGGCTTCTTCTTTCATTGTATTTACTGTCTCCAAGACCTCGTTTTTTATTTGTATTAAGAATAACTATCTTGTAGCCTGACAAATTTATGGGTGCATAGCTGTATTCAAGTGTGGATGTATCAAGGAATATGGCTCTGTTTTCCTTTCCCATGGCTATAGCAAACTGGTCCATAATACCACAATTTACACCGTTAAAATTATTTTCCGAATACTGACCTATAAGAGCTATATTTATATTGTCAATATCAAGCTTAAACATATCCTTGCACACAAAGCCTGTCAATACCTCTATAGATGCTGACGATGACAAACCTGAGCCATTAGGAATATTGCCAAAATAAAGTATATCCATACCTGACGGTATATCATACCCCTTTTCCATCAATGCCCACATAACGCCCTTCGGGTAATTTGTCCAATCATCTTCTTTTTTGTATTCTAATGACTTTATATCGCTTTCTATTATTCCCAGCTTTTCAAAATTCATAGAATAAAATCTAAGTATGCCGTCGCTTCTCTTTCTTGCCACAGCATATGTACCTATGGTAAGGGCACATGGAAATACATGGCCTCCATTATAATCGGTATGCTCTCCTATAAGATTTACCCTGCCTGGTGCAAAATAAGTATGTTCACTGCCATCCTTACCAAAAATCCTGTCAAATTCAGCTAATAATTTATCCTTCATAAAATAGTCCTGCCTTTCTCTTTAACAATTATGAAAGTATAGTAACATAACATGCTGCTATATTCAATGAACTTTGACAAATGTATTTTGTAAATTAACGACTAAATCCCGCCACGTATCTTTATCATGCAGCTGCGGTAATAAACTATAGGCAGGTGTTACAATATTCTGCCACCTGTTCCATAACTACCACAGCCACACGCCCAAAAGACATATGACGGGACTTAAATGTAATCTTTTTATTTTACAATTACAGTAGCTGTAAATTCTGTCTTAACTTCCTTTGGTTCTCCACTTGGGAATGGTACGGAAAAGTTTGGTGTTCCGTCCGGATTCCAGTATACTCTTGAAAGACATGCATTTCTTCCTGCATCGTAAAGTGGCTGGTATCCCGGGTCTACAAGGTATCTCTCTTCCTGTCTTGCATGGTATACAATAATATCATTGCCTTCATCATCAAATGTAAAGCTGTTATGTCCCGGACCATACTGTCCTGTTTCACGTGAGCTTTGGAATACAGGATATGGTGACTTTGTCCAGCTCTTTGGATCAAGTAAATCAGCATTCTCATCTGCTGTACACATACCCATACAATATAATGCATCTGTACCGCTGGCTGAATATGCCATAAATACTCTTCCGTTTCTTACTAAAACTGCAGGGCCTTCACAAACAGGGAATCCATGAAGTTCCCAATTATAAGTAGGCTCTACTACTCTGCATATTCTGCTTGAATCTATTGTCCAAGGATTTACCATCTTTGCAAGGTAAATATCTGAATTAACCTGTACTGCATTTTCATCATAATCTCCACCGACATTTGCTCCAACTACCTCAGGATGCTTTTCTGCCCAGAAGAAATATAACTCGCCTTTGTGCTGGAGTACTGTATGATCCAATGAGAAGTCCGTAAATGCAATGGAGTCAGGAGTAGTTGTCTGAACACGTCCGATAACCTCCCACTCATCCTTCATAGGATCTCCCTGGCATCTCATAACGTGTGGTCTTATAGACCAGCAGTCATTGTCATCTATACATGTTGTAAAGTAAATATAGAAATCACCATTAATGAAATGTACCTCAGGTGCCCATATATGAGGGCTGTTATTACCTGCAACAGGGTTCTTTGTATATACACATCTCTCCTCGTATTTTCCTGAACCGTCTGCAAGATCCTCAAGTGAAGCTGCCTTTCTTAAAAGAATATATCTGTACTGATATTCTCCTACAAGGTTATGCTCATCATCTGTATGTGAAGCCACGAAGTAATAATTTCCATCTGTGTGCTTATATATGCAAGGGTCTGCTCTGTGGTAAATGAGAGGATTTAAGTAAAATCTTTCTGAAACAGTACCCTTTACTGTCTTTGTACCAGGTGTTCCTGTATCTACACTTTCCCACTGTGCTTTCTTTTCTTCTTTCATACCATTTGAGTATGTTACCATAACCTTCTCAGGCAATGGTGCTTTTTCTCCTGCCTTTACTTCAACAGTCACATTCTCAACACTTTCTATAACCACAGGTTCAGGCTTTCCATACACACTGTTAAGCTTGTCTAAAACATTTTTTGAAATTTCAATAATATCATTTGGTGCTGTGTAATCAGTAAGCGATGCAGTATCAACTATCTTCTCATCACTGTATGTGATAAGGTCATTTGTTTCATAAACAAATGTTTTAGTGTTATCAACTGCATCCTTGGCATATACCTTAAACTTATCCTCTGCAATCTTTACTATCTGTGGCTCTGCCATTCTTCTTGAACCGCCCTTTGCAAAGAGAATACCGTTATTTCCGTTTAAGTTATACCATGTTTTTTTGTCATAGCTGTACTCAAGATGCAGGCTGTCTGACTCCGGATTATTCCAGTCTACTACATACGGTCTTACATAAAAATTTTTGTGCTCCATTTTTATTTTCCTTTCTATAATCATTTTTCTTTTTCGGTAATCGAATGATTTCTGCTTACAAATTATGATAATTTACAAGCTTGTCTGCTTTAAAAAAGCAATATAAATATAGTTCAAAATCCTTCAGGAGGTTTTACTTCTACATTGATATTATTATATCATAATAGTATAAATAATGCTATCTTTTTTATTTTACAAGTCTTACCGCTACAGCCCTCATCACATCTGTAGGTTTATATTTTAATACGCCATTTTCTATTCTTACATCTGCATCCTTTACATCAGAATATACATCTGCAATTTTTACAGGACATTCGTCCGGCAGCTTAATATCAATGGTTTCCGGCAAATCTCCATAAAACATATGTATAAGCACATATGCTTCTCCGTTTTCTCCTACTCTGACAACTCCCTGCCATCCATGCGGATGTCTCTCACTTGTAATCTTTGGTCCTACCCTGTGGGTAAAGCCTTTTTTGATAACAGGTGCAATCTTCTTGTAGAATGCAATTCCTCTGTCTATGACATCCCACTGTTCATCACTCAGTTCTGTCACATCTCCTGAGAGACACATTCTTCCAAGGAAGGTATTTGCTATTGAATATCCGATACGCTTTAAGCTGTCTGTTTTTCTTATAACGGCCCATATCTGACTCTGACGCGGAAGTATTGCCCTGTGAAGATTAGCTGCAACAATAGGTATTTCCTCTGTCTCATGTGCATCTGAAAATGATGCCATAGAGCATATGCTCATCATAAGAGGCTCCAGCTTATGTCCTCCTGACGCACAGTTTTCCAGGATAATACCCGGTACCTGTTCCTTTACCTTTTTTACAAATGCTACACTTGCTTCCATATTCTGTCGCAGCTTTTCGCCTAATGACTCTGCACCGTCAGCACCCATGCCAATAGTGTCATTATAATCCATCTTCATATATTCAAAGCCATATTTATTAAGTGTTCCTATGACCTTATCTGTCAGATAGTTTTCCACCCAAGGGTCATTCATATCCCAAAATCTTCTGCTGTAAGTTGTAACAGGATAACCGTCTCTCATTAAAAGATGGTCCTTGTGTTCCTCGTATGCCTTAGAAGCACGTCCAAGATTATCTATTTCAAACCATATTCCCGGCTTCATATTATTTTCTTTTATAAGCTCGACAGTTTTTTCCAGTCCCTCAGGAAACAATGTAGGTGATACATTATAATCTCCCATACTTATATCCCAAGGTACTCCGTCCTCCTTAAACCATCCGCAGTCTATTACAAAATACTCAAAGCCTTTATTCTTTATTGCATTTACAATGCCTGATATATTTTCATGTGAAGGGCATCCCCATGTGGTACAATATTCGTTAAATATTATCGGAAGATGCTGTTCACTTTCAGGAGCATTATCCACATATTTTTGTCCTGCCTGTGTCAGTCTGTGGCATATCATATCTATTCCGCCACCCTTACATGTGCTGACTATGGCTGTAGGTGTTTCAAAGGTTTCTCCCGGTTTAAGGTCTTTCATCCAGTGTCCAAACTCTCTGTCTGCAAGTCCTCCTGAAATATGAAGTCCGTCATCCTGCCTGTATATTTCCATCTGCCATGAAGCCTCATGGGCAAGCTGAACTCCCCATAAAACATCATTTGCCGTGTCTTCTATTGCCACAAAAGGGAAAAACTTTTTAACAGGCATTGAACCTACCTGTCCAAATCTTTCACTGCTGACTGACCATGTTGACCATGATGGTTCAAGCTGCAAATCTTCCACTGTTTCTGTATGAAGCCTGCCTTCATGACTCCACTTGCTTCTAAGTCTGTGTACCAGCAGGCTGTCCGGTCCGTCTCCCTCCAGAAAAGGTGAAATTTTTGAAAGCTCAAAGCTGCTTATCATTTCCATGGTTATTGTTTTATCAGAGTTATTTGTGATAATATTTTTCATTTCAAAGCTTAAGTCGCCATTATAATACCTTACCATATGTACGACTTCATAGCCTCTGTTATCCTTAAGGTATGTTTTTATAATGATACCGTCTTCCGTTTCCTCCACTACCTGACTGTCATAATCAAGCAGATTTGATGATTCTCCGTTTCTCATAGATGAACCATGTCCGTAGCAGTTAGGATATACATCACCCACAAGCTTTAACTGTACCATGGAATTTATACGGTAAAATTTCTTTTTCCTGTTGTCCTCCTCATCCATTGATAATGGAATAATATAAAATCCTACTGTCTTAAAATCTGTTTCCTGCTCGTATACAAGCATCATATCCCCCACAGGTATGCGTGAAATTTCTTCTATAGCCATTTTGCTGCTCCTTTCTTTTTATTAGATATTCGGTATACCTTATTCACAAACATCTATATAGGAATTATTATATATGATATATGGTAAATATTCAACCATAAAGCGTCATATAAGGTACAGCGGGACTTTTTAATCAATTATATGTTTTCTCTTCTGATAATTATTTTAACTTATAATGTGCCATACAGCACCGGCGTTTTTGAACAAATTTTATTCCACCTTTTTATATATCCTTTTCATTAAAAAAACCTCCCACAGCTTTCGCTGTGGGAGGAAGGGATTCTGAATAATAATTATTATTTTTTGTGTTAATTAATTGCCCTGCTTCTGAATCATCTCATCGAGAATTGCTTTGTATTCTGCTGCTGATTCATTAGCACTGTCTGTCAATGTCTGAACGAACTGAGAAGCGCTACCTGCGTTACCATGGATAACTGCATTTTCCACGCCCTCAAAGCCTGCTGCATAGTCTGTACCAGTGAAGTATGGTCCAAATAACCATGAATCAAATCCAGGAATCTGCTGTGAACCGTAGCAAGTCCACTTACCAGCTAATACGTTCTCCCAGAATGCTTCGAATGCTTCGATTCTTGCATTAGGATCAACGTTTACTGCCTCAAGCTTTTCAGCTAATTCATCACCTGTCTCTGCATTTGGATGAAGCTTCTTATACTTATCCCATACTTCCTTATCAGTTGTGATAGGACAGTTGTTTATAACTTCACCGCCATCTGTAGCATCAGCTTCACCTGACCAGAATCCATCAGGATTTCCTCCGTTTGCTGTGATAGCTGCATTCTTAATCTCTTCACGATGATCAAGCTTCCAGTTCCAGCCATCTGTACCCCATGTCATATACTTAAGTAAGTAATATGACTCAAGTGGGTTAGCTGTCATAGAAGAAATAGCACCGAAGTCAATTGTTGCAAACATGTTCTTACTGTCTTTGTTCTCCTCTGTATGAGGCATTGTGTAAGGAACGAAGTATGTGTTGTTTGAGTAGAATGAATAATCATTCCAATATCTCTCCCAGCACCACCACTGGTCAGTTCTGATAGCTGCATATCCCTTATCCTGTGTATGAAGAACTTCTCCATAAAGCTCTGTAAGGTAATCATCATCAACGCCATATGATGTTCCACCAGGAACTGGAGCCTTGTACTTACGATCAATGAACTCTTTCTCAAGATCAAGACCATCAGCCCAGTCTGTTAAGTCGAATGACTTTCCGTCCCAACCAAACTCACCGATACAATCAGGGTCATTTGCTATAGGATAAAGTGTGATAACTGTACAAGCCTCTGAAATACCGAAGTACTGCTTACCGTTGTACTGTGTAGACATTTCCTTAACAACATCTTCAAACTCTTCCCATGTCCAGTCATATGATGGCATATCATGGTTTAAAGTAGAGAATGTAGTAAGATTTAAGAACATAACTGTAGGGAAGAACTTAACTGGTGTTGTCCATTTACCTACTGTACCGAACATACCAAGTTTAAAGTCATTTACACCACCGATAACGTTCTGTGCATCTGCATCCAGATTCCACATACCTGACATATCATATAAAAGTCCCTGCTTAATAAAGTTCTCAGGTGTACCAACAATCCAGAATACATCCGGAACGCTGTTTGATGAAGCAAGGTTGATAATGTCTGTGTTGTTTGTTTGTGTTGTTGTCATATGTGTTGTTAATGTTGCGTTTGGATGTGCCTCTGCCCATCCCTGTGCTAATGAGTTTACAATGTGCTCATCTTCCCAGAAGAAATATGTAAGTTCAACTGACTTTGTGTCATCCATAGCAGTAAGCTGCTGCTTTGGTGCAGAACTTCCACCGCTTTTCTTTCCACAACCGATGAAGAGTGTAGCAATCATTGTAACAGTAAGAAGTAAACATAATGACTTCTTAATATTTTTTGCCATAACACAATCCTCCTTTTTTTATTTTCCCTTTTTTTATTTTTTCGGATTTAACCCGATAACACCTCAGTTTAGGCAAATAACTTCGGTGCATATATTTGGAATATACGGCACCAAACGGTGCCATATATATTTCCCTTTTTTATTCTCCTGTAATACCTGCTCTGTCGACACTTTCAACAAACTGCTTCTGCATGATGAAGTATACAACTAAAAGCGGTGCTACTGCAAGCATGGTAGCTGCCATTCTCATACCTGTATTGGCATATGATGTAGTAACTTCTGATGCTGCTGAGTTTGCTGCTGAGTTAAAGTTACTGTCAAACTTTGCAAGCTGATTTATAACAGGTGTAAACTGATAATGCTCTGCTGAACCTGCTGTAAAGTTATAGAAGTACAGGTTTGTAAGATAATCCTCATTCCAGTACCATACAAATGAGAACAGGAATATTACCACCATAGCTCCTATAGATGACGGAATGGCAATCTTAAAGAACTGCTTTGCATGACCTGCACCATCTATCTGTGCGGCTTCCATCAGAGCGTTTGGAATCTGCTTAAAGAACGACCATGATATCAATATGAATATGGACGCATTCAAGCCCTGTCCAAATATATTTGGAATAATAAATGGCAGTATTGAACCTGTAAGTCCTAACTGAGAATATAACTCATAGGTAGGTGTCAATGTAAGCTGCTGTGGAAGAACGAATGCAAGTATAACAAACATAAAGAGTATTCCTTTAAGCTTAAAGCTATACCTGGCAAGTCCGTATCCTATAATAGAACACATAACTACGTTTATTACTGTAGGAACTAAAGCAATAATAAAGCTGTCTTTTAATGCTTTTCCATAGTCCATAGCATGCATTGCATTTTTATAATTATCCCAGTTTGCTGATGATGGTATCCACTGAATAGCTGAATCCAACAAATCTGCCAACGACATTAAACTTGTTGCAAACACCTTAATAACAGGTGAAAGGAACATAAATCCAACACAGATGAGTATAGCATAAACCGCTATTTTTTTCAATAGTCCCATATCATCCTTTGTACCCATCATCATCTTTTTAAACTTTTCTTTTGTAAAGGGAGTTTTTTGTTTTTTAACTTTTACCTTTGGCTGTTTTTCTTTCTTACTCATCAAAGTTTCCTCCCTTCAAATCTTTTCCTTCAGCTATCATTTTCTTTTCTTTCTCCAATGCCTTCTGAAGCTTTATTTCATTCTTAATCAGCTGTTTCTGATGCTTAGCAAGATGTCTTTTTGTTTTCTTTTCAAGCTTCTTAGTCTTTTTAATCTGCTTTTCGTAAACATCCTTCTTTGACTTAAAGGCCAGTGCAACAATACCTACGAATATCAGTATAACAAATGAATACATAAGTGAATATGTAGCTGTGTATCCATAACCTTCTATGTTCTGTGCTACAAGTTCTGATATTCTGCTGATAACAGGGCTGATAAGCTCATCCTGTGACAGGAATACTACTGTGTATAGTGCATTTAAGAGTAGCATTGGCTTGATTGTTGGTAATGTAATCTTCCAAAAACATTCCCATCCTGAACCACCATCTATTTTAGCTGCCTCATAAAGTGATGTATCAATTTTCTGTAATGCTGCCAGGAATATAAGAATCTGTACTCCCGAATACCAAAGCATCATAAGTATATTTTCAAATATGAAACTAACACCACTAGCCAGCCACATAGGAAGAAGAGATGTCAGTGCCTCTTCAATAAGTGAAAGGTCTACGGCCTGTATTGAACTTGTTTCACTTGTAATATAAGTCATAACCGGACCGCTTACAATGATTACAGGAAGGAAATATATTGTTCTGAATATACCTTTTCCTTTTATCTTCATATTTAAAAGCATTGACATAAGCAATGCAAATACTACAATAAGCGGAACTGCCATAAGAAGCTTAATGGACATTGTACCTAAATCTACAACAAGCGTCTTTTCTTTTTCAAAGACTCTCTGATAGAAATAAAATCCCTTAAACTCCATAATCTTACCATCTACATTGTGATAGTAAACATTGTGGAAAGTATAAACTACTGACATAATCAATGGATACAAGAAAAATACTAAAATACCGATTATGTATGGTGCCGTAAAGAGGTAACCGTTTCTTGCTTCTCTCTTTTTAAGCTTTCCTGTCTTAACCTTAACTTTTATCTTTTTCTTTTTGCCATATTCATCGTACAGCTCCACACGCTCACTCTGTGCTAAAAGTTCATCTACAGTATAAGTCTTCTTTTTTTCCTTCTTCTTTTTCTTATCATCAGAAGGAGCCTCAACTGCTGATGCAGCCTCTTTGGCTGCCTCAGCGGCTGTTAAATTTTCTTCATTGTTTTTAACTTCTAAATTGTCTGTTTTTGTTGATTTCATCTATGTCTCACCTACCTTACAATATATGATTCTGCTTCGATAGTCATGTCATCAACAGTTACGTCGACATCTGAGAAGTTCACATACACCTTAACCCCGTTGCTGTAAGTTGTTATGCTTACATCACTATCTAACTTTTCGTGATTAACAATATATTCACCCTGAACCTTATCATTTACTTCCTTAAGCTTATTATAGTACTCTACAATCTGCTCCTGATATTTTTCATACTCTGATGAGAAAATCCAGTTTGAATTAGTATTCTGTAACACTTCAGGACTTTCCTTCGTAATAAGGAAGGATGGTGATACACCTGTTTCAACCAGCTTTAAGAAATACTCTGTACTGTTTGCCTCAAAGTTTACATACTCTGAGTATAAATTCATGGTACCCTTAAGTACTGATGATACAAATGGTATCTCGTCAGTTGCATATACATACATTGATGAACCTATACCAAAGTCAAGGTAAGCATCTGTATACTTCCAAAGATACATAAATGGTGAATCAAGTGCAACATCCATACCATTATCCTTGGCATTTTTAAGTGCATCCTCATAATATTTCATAGTAGACTGTCTGTTATAGTTTTCATCATTATCCTGATAACAGAAAAGATTGTTTGACATACCGCTAAATGCAACATTTTTAATATCACTGTCTAACAAATCCTCTATTAAATCATCTACGTACTCTTTAGTCTTATATGGATAGAGGAATCTGAATGTCTTAAACACTTCATTGAATCTCTGTGTTACTTCATATGTTCTTCCTGTAAGTGCTGAAATAGAAGTAAATACTGAACTTGTAAGTGAAGTATTTATTGTAGTCATATCCTGTATAAGATATAAATCAACATTATCATTCTTCTCATACTCAGAATATAAATCTTTTATGCCACTATTACCTCCTACATCACTGTCAGCTTTAAACTTGTAGATAGGTACATTATATATACCATCCTTCTGCCAACCCTGATATACAGCTAAGATATTTGTAACTCCGTTCTCAGAAAGATCACCAATTATATCTTTTATGTCATCTGTTGTAGTAGCAACAACATTTCTTCTGAATATAAGGAAATCTTCCTTATCTACACCGAAGAAATCTATTCTTATATCAAAATTATCTTTTTGATTTGATACAATAATTCCCTCATCAATAAGCTCATCTCTAAGCTTATTTGCAAGTCCTGAATAGTTTGCTTCGTCACCACTTGTCAAAAGATATGTGACTGTTATGTCTCCAATCATTCTGTCCTTTGTGGTTGTTCTTCTCTCTGTGTTTCCCACACTATCGGTATATTCATTATATAGGCTTCTGTATACAAATTTTGCATAATTGTAATTTTCAAAACTTCTGTTTATACCATTAATGTTACCCATTATGGTAGCTCCGTACTCGCCTTCCTCTATTATGCCTAATACCGCAATCTGTGTATCCTCAAATACAGTTCCAAAGTAAGGAATATTTAATACTTCTGCATCAGTAGAGAAATTTCTTGTTCCCTGAATACCTGTAGCGGATGATGTAGCTGCTTTAGTTGCCGTTGATGTATCGATTCCTACATCTGAACCATATGCCTGCTTTATAAACTGTCCTTTATATTTACCCTGTCCGTCCTGGAAGAAATCTTCATTTCTGACAATTATACCATTTCCATCAGGTAATATAAGGTATCCTTCTCTGTCACCTCTGTCTGAATGTCCAAGCATTTGGAAAACAAAGAGTTCTGACATAATGTAAGCTCCATTTGTCTCTGATACGGAACTTTCAGGTATTTCAACTTTTAAAGCACCTTTGTCTTCCATAGTGAGAATTACATCAAGTTTGAAACCGTACTTTTCATAATCAAGATGTGCTGTTACACCTACTACTTTTCCGTCGTTTTTAACTTCTTCAGTAGTTACCTTACAGTCTGCCATTGTAGCATATACTCCGGCTGTTTCTGTGTACATACCGTATCTTGATGTAGCACCATCTTTATTATACTCAATATAATGTATAAGCAGGCCGTTTGTTGCAAAATCATATGCTGTCTGATTGTAACCCTTTGCCACTGCTTCTTCCGGTGTCATTGATGAACGTATTACTGCTCCTGACTTTTCATCTCTTAAGATTATGCTTAAAGTGTCTTCCTTTAGATAAAGTTCGTATCCACCGTTTGAACATATATATTTATGTCCGTCTATATCTTCCTTTGAGGTACTTATGATACCATTCTGCTTTGCCTGCTCTTTTCTTTCAGCTTCAGGAAGCTTTAAAAACTCTCTATACTTAAGCATAGTTGCTTCATCAACTGAACCTGCCTGTGATGCTCCTGATTTAAGGCTGTCAATCCATGTGGTATTTGCATTGCCGGAAGCAGCATCCGTACCTGTCGCATCTGTATCTGTACCTGTACCGTCTGCATCATTATCTGCAGCTGCAGTATTGTCTGTGTTATCTACATTAGTCTGTGCATCATTGTTATTTGCATCCGAATCTGTACTGTCTGTAGTGGCAAATGAAATGATAGGTGTCAACATCAAACATACGACTGCTAAGCATAAGAGTCTTTTCATTTTCTTACTAATTACCAATTCGATACACCACCTCTCCGTAGATTGAAACTACAAATCCTACAACCTGTGATGCAAGTATATAGATAACGATTGCCATCAATATAAATACAAAGGCTGTGAAGAATGTAAGTCCTATAACTTTACATGTTTCCTTAAATGAATAGTTATTTATTTCCTTAACTGACAGGAAAATAA
>CAMENQ010000010.1 GCA_945928585.1 uncultured Roseburia sp.
CTCCCAAAGTGTATACTATTCCACCTGCCACAAGGAGAATTATACCGTTTTTATCCATATTATCTATGAGTGCCTTAAAACCAAATACTATTACCCAGCCCATAAATATATAACAGAACAATGATATTTTCTGGTATTTTTCCACATCAATGGCATTAAATACTATGCCTACCACCGATGCTGCCACTATAACTCCAAAATATACCCAGCCCAAAGCACCGCCAATAGCTACTAAAACTACCGGTATATATGTTCCTGCTATAAGAAGAAATATGGTACAATGATCAAACACCCTGAACACTCTTTTTGCATTATTTCTCTTAAGTGCATGGTACATTGTAGACATCATATAAAGTGTAAACAGCATACTTCCATAAAGTGCTGCACTTACTACCTCTAAGGCTCCCCCGTGTATAGCGGCCTTTACCACACAAAGTACAAGTGCCGCTATGGAAAGTCCTGCTCCTATTCCATGTGAAATAGCACTTATTAGTTCCTCTCCCAAAGTGTAATCCGGAAGCGGTATACGTTTTTTGCTTTCTTCTTCTGTATAACAGTCTGCTCTTTTACTCATATCCATAATAGTCCTCCTTTATTATCATATTAATATTATCTGTTTATTACATAACTTTTATTTTCCCTGCCTGCTGCTTCCCAATCAGCTTAAGATTACAATACGTGGCAAGCCTTATTGTATTATATAGTTTTAAAAACTACGTTATATAGTATTACTATTTTGTGCGGATGTCAAGTATATTATTCCATTCTGTAAATTTTTTCATAGCAGTTCAGCCTTGCTGTCTGTGGTGCAGTGAATGCTCCGCAGTACAAAATTGGGATGTGCAGTCTGGCAGCTAATGGAGATTATACTTTATTCTGCAAACAATTAAGAGGTGTTTTTAGTGGAAACGAAATCCACTTCTTACGCAGACTTAGGCGCGAAGGCATTCCTGAGCGTCTTAGTCTGCGTTAGAAGTTAGTTCGTTGGAGCGTTACCTCGTTTGCAGAATAAAGCATAATCTCCATTAGCTGCCAGACTGCACATCCCAATTTTGTACTGCAGAGCATTCACTGCACTGCAGACAGCAAGGCTGAACCAATGTCATTAAGATAAGAAAATATATTATACCAGGGCTGTCGCACTAATTATTTAGTGCACAGCTCCTTTTCTGTGCAAAAAAATAACTGCCAAACCTCGAAAGAATTCGGCAGTTGGTGTAAATTATTATTTTGGTACACGGTATTTGTAAAAAGCATCATTTGAAAAAGTAGTTAATATCAGTTTCTATTCAGCCCTGCCTTACGCTGATTGTAAGCCTAAGTTCCTCTTTTTGTTTTTTGAGAATATCATTTAGTTTTATGGTTTCAGCAATACTTGCATCTGAATTTCCCACCAAATCACTTATAAGCATCTCAATATCTGACGCACTGTGTGCACTTCCGTCAGCTAATTTTCATTTTTATCTCCTATACATTTTAAATATTTATCCTGTATATTCTTCTTAATCACATACATCTTTTTCCAGTTTCATTAAATTATCTGTTACTCTTGAAAATAAACTTAAAAATTCTTCTCTCTCCTCCTTTGAAAAGCCTAAAAAACATTCCTCCTCCAACTTTTCTATTATATCATTAGCCTTTTTAGCTTTTTCTTTTCCTTTTTCCGTAAGGAAAATCCTATAAGCTCTTTTTCCCCCTGACACAAATTCCTTCTTTTTATATATCAAATCATCCCTTTCCATCTTCTGGAGCAATGATGTCATTGTTGCTGATTTAACATTACATACCTCTGCCAAATCCTTTTGAATGCAGCCTTCCATTGTAAGTAAATTCGCCAAAACCTTAGGCTGACCCTCTGATAAATCTATTTCACTAAATTGTCTTCTTCTCCTGCTGCAATGAAATGATGATGCTCTGATTAACAAAATATGCAAATACTTTTCCTTCAATGCCTTATCTCCTTATATGTTCATAAAATCATTAAGTTTTTAATTTGTTTTTGTATGTGCCTGTAAAAATTCCAGCACCTTTTGTTTTGCCGTATTTGCCCCTGCAGGTGAAAATCCATGTCCCTCCCCGGACATTGTAATCAATTCTGCATGAGGATACTTCTTTTGCGCTTCAATAGAAACTGAAATCGGAGCAATATTGTCCTTATTGCCATGTAATATCAATACATCTCCATTATAATTACCAATATTGTCAAATGTATAGAAATCATGCATATCAACAAAGAAATTTTTTCCCAGGGTAAGTCCCCAAAAGCTTAATGTCTCAGGTATATCCTTAACGTCAGGATATGTTTTTCTCCAGTCGTCAGGTATATTTAATGCCGGAAAGTAAAGTATCATACCCTTCACCTTTTCTGCCCTCTCCTCCGTGGCAAGTGTTGCTACCAATCCGCCCTGACTGCCGCCAAAAAGGAATATCTGATCTGCATCCACGTTTTCCATTAATTCAATATAATCAAATACTGCAAGTAAATCAGATTTTTCCGTAAAAATAGTCATATCTGTGGATTTTCCTGTGCTTTTAGAATTTACTGACCCGCCACAAAAATCAAATGCATACGCAATGTAACCATTTTCTGCATAGTATCTGCATTCCTTCACAAAATCATTATTTGTTCCATTATATCCATGACATAAAATAATTGCTGGATGCTTTCCCTCTCCCACTGGTATATAAAGTTTTCCATATATAGTGTTTTCGCCATTTTGGATTCGAAGCTCCTTAACTGTAATCTCTTCATTTTTTGTATTCTGCTGTGTATCCTTTTCAGATGTTTTTTCCTCCGAGTTCTTCTTCTCTGTACTGACTGTTGTATTA
Source organism: uncultured Roseburia sp. (assembly GCA_945928585.1). Taxonomy (GTDB): domain Bacteria; phylum Bacillota; class Clostridia; order Lachnospirales; family Lachnospiraceae; genus CAG-303. Next base: position 2,830 of record CAMENQ010000010.1, read on the forward strand.
TTGTTATTCATATTATCCGTCCCATTTGTTTTATTTGTGTCGTCTGCTCCACATCCACATATTGCCATAGCTACACTCATCACTGCTATTCCTAAAAGCAATTTCTTTTTCATCTTATCTTCCTCCATTATTTCCCAATACTATCTTTTATTTTAATGCTGCTATATGTATTTTTCTATCACCTCTCTTTTTAGGTTTCTTATTAGATGTCTAATTCGAATTATATTCTTTCTTTTATATTATGTCAATAGTGTTTTTCTGATATACATTCTTCTCAGTGTCGAATCCCTGCCCGATTCCATTGATACCACCATAGAGATATTTCTTACCGGGACACATTCAAAAAAGAAATATCTTCATCCAGAACTCGCAGATCTGTATATCTGTTTTTCAGCTATAGGCAGATATAAGTTTTACTCTTAACTAAGTGACATTGAGGCTGAACTGCTACATTTTTCCAAAAACATTTTATTCTTGACTTTTACATAAAAAAAGTTATTATGAGTATAGTTTTCAGATTAAATATTAATCCTGACTTACACATTAGAATACAAATCTAATGATACATTTGGAGGAAAATTATGAGCAATTTTATTTTTAGTATAAACGCAACTTTACCTGTTTTTCTTGTTATAGTGCTGGGATATATACTTAAAATCCGCGGAAAAGTAAATGAAAATTTCTGCTCCGTTACAAATGACATAAATTTTAAGCTTACTCTCCCTGCCCTTCTCTTTCTGGATATATCCACCACCAATATAAAAGAAACCTTTGATGCAAAATATGTTCTTTTCTGTGCTATTGTCACTTTAGTATGTTTTGTTGTAATATGGGTTCTTTCTAAGATTTTTATAAAAAATAAATCCGAAGTAGGCGCCTTCGTTCAAGGCTCTTTCAGAGGAAGTGCCGCCGTTTTGGGTGTGGCTTTTATTCAGAATATGTACGGAAATGCAGGTATGGCACCGCTTATGATTATAGGTGCGGTTCCTGTTTATAATATTTGTTCAGTTATTGTACTTACCTTTGAGGGAAGTGATAATTCAGAAAAAAATATAAAAAAGGCTTTTATAAGTATTTGCAAAAATCCTATTATTTTAAGTATTATTGCAGGTATTCTTGTATCTCTTTTAGAGATAGATTTTCCTGATATTATAGATAAAACTCTCGAGAATGTGGCAAAGCTTGCAACTCCTTTGGCTCTTCTTGTTATCGGTGCCAGCTTTGAGGGCAGAAAGGCTGTTTCAAAGATTAAGATAACTTTGGCAGGCTGTCTTATAAAGCTTGTTATCCAGCCTGCCATTTTTTTGCCTGTAGCCATTGCTTTAGGATTTTCAGGGGAGAAACTGATTTCAATTCTTATTATGTTAGGTGCCCCTACCACTGCAAGCTGCTATATAATGGCAAAGGCGATGAATAATGACACTGTTCTTACAAGCAGCATAGTGGTGATGTCGACACTTTTGTCGGCGGCTACGATTACATTGTGGATATTTTTATTAAAGAGTATGGGTGTGTGTTAATTGTGACGGTTTAGTCCTTACGGACACCTGTGAAGTTTTTATTGTATTATTTCTAATTTTGTTTATTCTTTTCTTTTTTTACAATCCACTTTCCGTTCCTATTTGACCCTTCTCTCACTAGCAATCTTTCTTCCTGTAACTCTTTTACAGCCTTCTGAACTTGTTTTCTCGTAAGTTTCAGTTCTTCCATAAGTTGGGTCTGTGTCATTGTCGGATTCTCTACTAATTTATTCAATATTTCTTCTTTTCTTTTGGCTCCTTTTTTCGGCTCCCTTTCGGCTCCTTTTTGGCTCTCATTCGGCTCACCTTCCCTCAAAAAAGCCTCATGCACAAACAATCTTGATATAAAATAACTATGGTCATCGTCTGTCTCAAACTCCGGCTTAGGAGAACCATTCTCTTCAAGTGCCCTAAGGATTTTTCCAAATCCAGTATTTCTTCCTTCTGTCAAATGCAACTCTTTAAGAATATCTCCAATTCGACGATTTCTATAACGACGATTCGACACCTTATATCTCTTCAACCCCTCTTGCGTAACAGAACGATCCGGACCAGGAAAGCTGACAATCTCAATCATTTCCTTTTCAACTCTTATCTCAATTGGCTCCCTAATGTCATATGCACGATGATATATCGCATTTGACAATGCCTCCTCCAATGCCGCATATGGATAGTTAAACACCCAGTCTGCCTCTGCTCTATTGGACTGTTTCACAATCTTCTTTGTTATGATTGAATTTCTGATGAACTGCAATGCCTCTCTGAGTTGCTGATGAAGTGGTCCTTTAAATGTATTCTCTATTATGTCATCTCCACCTAATCCATCTGGAAACTGCACTATGTCTATCTGCGTATATGGGAAAAATTTTTCCGGCTCCATACAGAAAAACATCAGTCCTACATTCTTAGGTTTTGCATACTCAGGAAGATTACTGATAATATTCATATCTTTACACACTTCCATAAAATCGCCACTTTTAGCTTTTTCATAAAGAGAGCTATTAACTTCCTTCAGATAATTCTGAACCAATGTAATATTCAAATCGGATATTTCTGCCTGATGATTTACCCTGTCATCAAATGGTACTCTATTCGCCAGATTAAATAAATCTTTTTCCTCATCATCCGACGGTTCTACTGTATTTGACGCCTTACGAATGTAATGGCTTCGTTCTTTATTATCTTTTTCCATAGTCTTCGGAGACGAATATGGTCTATTATCTCCACCTGGACACCATATAACAATAAACTGCTTGTCCTGATATGTCTCCACACCTATTATTGGTGTATATGCCGGTCTAATCAACTTGCATTTTGCATAAATACTTTTCTGATAGGCATCCAATTTATCTGTTGGAACACCATTTAACGGATATGTCGGCCTGCCATTGTCTTCTTTCACACCTATGACAATATATCCCCCGCCCCAATTATCAAGGTCATTAGCAAATGCACAAATAGTCTTTAAAGATGTTGCGGCATCCCATGTTTCTTTATATTCAATTCTTGCCCATTCGACTACTTCGCCAGACAAGAGAGTCTTGATGTTAGTTGGTATCGCCATGTGGTCACTTCCCTTCATATTTATAGAAAAACCATCATCCTATGTCTCTGTAGTCCCCGCCTGCCTGCTATCACCATCGGCACCGGCACAATCTCTCCAAACAACAGGCATATAAATCACATAAACTGTATAGCAATACTGTTAAAATTTACTTTAACGTCTGCCTTGCCGCCTACTATAAGAGGCATCATAGGTGAAAGATGCCCCACGTCGGCATCCATAATAACAGGGACGTTATATTTTCCCAATACTCCGATTACTGCATCATACTGATCTAAGCCCATCATACAGGCACCATTCTGCGGATCTTCTTTCATACAGTATGGGCGGCCTATTATAAATCCTTTAGTATGTTTAAACCAGCCGCAATTATCAAGCTGCCACATGGCGCGCCTTATTGCCATTACATTTAAGTCACAGCTTTCTATAAACCATGTTATGCCGTCTTCCTTATATTTTTCTGTAAATGCTTTTACATTGTCATATTTTGTGCCTGCTATATTGCACAGGCAGTCAAGACAGCCTCCTATTAACCGGCCGGAAAAAGTCAAAAGGTTAGATTTATTTTCTCCGGTTAATGTATCTTCGCCTTCTTCTACATAATGTGAGCCTATGTATTTGCGGATTTTAAAGGGTTCTGTTACATTGTAGGGTGCAAGGGGATTTTCTTCATTTTTAAGGGAATTTGCCTCCCATTTATCGTAGTTTTTTACGGTAGTTACTTTTCCCTCAAGTAATCCTATGGCGTCCTCCAGAGATTTGTGCCACGGCTCCATACCAAATGCGGCCGCACATGGTCCGTAAACTGCTGCCGTGTCGCATATGGTAGGCAGAAGAAATGTCATGTGGGTGTTGTCAGAATAACCCATAAACCATTTAGGTTCTGATTTTTTTAATTCATCAAAATCTATATGGTCTAATATTTCACACATAAGCTCACCGCCTCCGCAGGAAATAAGTGCCTGATTATTCTCCGACTTATAATACTCCATAAATTCCTTTGCACAGTCAACGGCATTTGTACTTCGTCCTATTCCGTCATTTTTATGGCAGTTGTAGCCTACGTCTGCGTTGTAGCCCCGCTCCTTAAGTTTGCGCTTTGCATTTTCAAAGGCAGAAATATATGGCTCTGTTCCACAGCCAAAAGACGGTGAAACAAAGCCGATTGTATCATTTTTTTTAATATATTTAGGATATCTCATAATTTACTTAACCTGATTTTTAAGTTCAGTGCCATGCTCAATGGCATAAGCATTTTCCATAGTTTCTATAGCTATTGCCTGCATAGCTTCTCTTGTAAAGTAGCCCTGATGTGAAGTAATGATAACATTCGGGAAGGATGTAAGTCTTGCAAGCTGTGCATCCTCCATAATTTCGTTTGAGTGATCCTCATAAAATAAATCACCCTCCTCCTCATAAACATCAAGTCCTACACCGCCGATTTTTCCCGGTACCGTAAGTGCCTCAATAAGTGCTGAGGTTTTAATAAGTGGACCTCTTGATGTATTAACAATAAATACACCATTTGGCATAAGTGAAAGCGCATGCTCATCTATAATATAATGTGTATCCGGTGTAAGGGGACAGTGAAGTGAAATCATGTCTGACTTTGAAAATAATGTATCAAGGTCTACATATTCTACGTCAAGGTTTTTATTCGGGTATACATCATAAGCTATAACTCTCATTCCAAAGCCCTTACAAATGCGTATCATAGCCTGTCCAATACGTCCTGTACCTATAATGCCTGCTGTCTTATTGCTCATATCACGTCCCATAAGTCCGTTTATATTCATATTGAAATCTCTTGTTCTGGCATATGCCTTGTGTATATGTCTGTTGACTGTAAGGCAGAGTCCCATGGCAAATTCCGCTACTGCCTCCGGTGAGTATCCCGGCACGTGTAAAACAGGAATATCGTACTTAGCTGCTGCCTTAAGGTCTACATTGTTGTAGCCTGCACATCTCATAAGCACTCCCTTTATATTTAACTTTTTAAGTTCTGCAAGTACAGCCTCATTAAGAACATCATTTACGAAGGCACATACAAGCTCGCTGCCATTTGCCATAAATACCGTATCCTCATCAAGCTTCGGCTCTAAAAATTTTACCTCCATGCCATATTCTCCTGCAAGAGGCTCAAACCATATCTTGTCATATGGCTTTGTTGAAAAAAGCACAATTTTCATATATTTACCTATCCTTTCTAAAAACGTTTGAATAAAAAACTCCTTAGTATAATAAGATTATTATAAGTATAAAAAGGTGTAAGGTCAATGGAATTTATCACATTTTTATCAACCTCTATTATTCCCATAATGGTAATTTATATAATAGGTTTTGGACTTCTTATGAAAATAAATATTTTTGATATTTTCATAAAAGGTGCATGGGATGGTATAAAAACCGTAGCAAATCTTACCCCGACACTGATTGGTCTTATTGTAGGTGTCGGTGTTCTCCGTTCTTCCGGTCTTCTTGATTTTTTATGCGATAAGCTGGCTCTGCTGACACAGTACATAGGATTTCCCATAGAGCTTATGCCTGTTGCCGTCATTAAAATGTTCTCCGCTTCTGCAGCTAACGGACTTGTTTTTGACATTTTTAAGGAATATGGTACTGATTCCTTTCTTGGAATGGCTGCTTCCATTATGATGAGCTGTACGGAGACAGTGCTTTACTGTATGAGTGTTTATTTTATGGCTACCAGTGTAACTAAGACACGCTGGACTTTGGCCGGAGGGATTATTGCAAGTGTGGCGGGGATTATGGCTAGTGTTATTCTGGCGGGGATTGTGACGTGAGATTCTTATATTGTTTTTTAAGTAATAAAAAATTCCTAATGTGACAACATTAATTCGCACAACTAAAAATTCGCGAATGTGAATCTACAGTCGCTGCTACCCTGCGGCGATTTTTTATATTAAATATTGGGATTTTTTCTTGATTTCAGAACATATGTTTGCTACAATGTATATAGGCTTTATGCCTAAGGTGCTACTTCACATTGACGTGAATGGCGGTTCGCTTTTTGCGGAGAGTCTATAGCTCCGTTTCCAATGTAATCTTCGATTACATAAATACCCTTTGTGGAATTTTTACGGAAGGAGGACTCTGCTTATGCTTACAATCGGTGACTTGATTGCAGTGCTTAGTCTCTGCTTAACCTCTTTTGGTCTTGGCTATGCGATTGGTTCCAATAGCAGTAAGACCACAAAAAGATAACCGCCCTGTCCTGAGAAAACTTGGCGGTTATTTTTAATAACCAATAAATTATATCAGGCGAACCGTCATCAGTAGCACCTTTTATACTATTATAATAACACTGCTATCGTTTTATGTCAAATACATATTCTTTTTTTGAAACGATTCAGACCTGTCGTATATCCGTATATATCCATTGCCACAGAATCATGCCGTAAATGACGCCATCCCCCCTTATTCGACAATTTCAAGAAAATTTTTTTCTTTTTTCTGTTTTCCGGTAATTGATTTTAGCATAAAGTCTGTTATCATAATGTGAAGAGACTTTATAAGCCTGTATTTTTCAAGGCTATATTGTTTGAAGGGAGATATAATATAAAATGGAGAAACGTTATATGATTTCAGATGCAGCCCGTCTTGTAGATGTGGAGGCTCATGTATTGCGTTATTGGGAGGAGGAGCTTGACATAGAAATTCCCAGAAACGAAATGGGACACAGATATTATACGGACAAGCTCATAACTCTTTTTAAGGCGGTTAAAGAACTTAAGGAGCAGGGATTTTTACTTAAAGCAATAAAAATGCTTATGCCGGAGCTTACAGACGGACGGGCAGTTACTGCGGCGGATGTTAAGCATATAACCGAAGGATATATACATAATGAAGCCGGCATTGAAAATACCCCTGAGAATACACATAATATTAATAACAGTCATTTGGACACATCTTTAAATGACGAAAATAAACAGTCATATACAAATGAAGTCATTTCAGCTTCAAATACTGCCATCAGCACGCAAAGCAACAATTATCTGCAGGAAGATGGTTCCACTGATTCTGTGAAAGCGAATAAAATGGAGCAGTTTCAGCTTATTCTTGGAAATATCGTTGCAAAAGCATTGCAGGAAAATAATGATTCCTTGGGAAAATCGGTGTCTGACCACGTTTCCGACTCTGTTATAAAACAGATGGATTACCTTTTGCGTATGCAGGAGGAGCATGAAGAGGAACGCTACAAAAAGCTGGATGAAACCATCCGTAATTATCAGCTTGCGAAAAAGGAAATTGCGGCAGGCAGGAACAAAAAAAGGTTTAAGGTGTTTAAAAAATCTCCGAAGGGATAATAGAGCGTGCCGGTTGCCGCACTCTCCGAATTTAATCCTGAGCTTCTAAAATGAATTTTACCACAACTCTTGACAAAGAACCATTTAAGTTATCGCTTTATGAATTTTCTGTTAGAAAAAAGGGGTGCCACCAGATATAACTGAATCAGTATCTGGCGACATCCCTCTTTTTTTATGTTTAATATGTTTTCCCTAAACGGGTATTACTCTGCACTTGGTGCTCCTACAGGACATACACCCTCACATGAACCACAATCGATACATGTAGCTTCATCTATAACATACTGTCCGTCACCTTCTGAAATAGCTCCTACAGGACATTCACCTACACATGCTCCACACATAATACACTCGTCTGAAATCTTATATGCCATATTATTTCCTCCATTCCGAAACCTCTCAGGTTTCATATAAAATAAATATTTGTTTTCATAAGCATTTATGCCGGTAATTGAGAAATATTATCAATTATCAGCGCTGACACACTTATAATAATACAAATATCGTCATTTTGCAACAGGAAATTTACAGTAATGACTTATACAATTCTATAATCTGCTCTAACGAAGCATCCTTTGGATTACCCGGTGTACATGCATCTGCCACTGCACTTTCTGCGAGGAACTGTACATCCTCCTCCTTAACTATCTCCTTAAGGTCTGCAGGAATTCCAACATCCTGTGACAGCTTCTTAACAGCATCTACTGCTGCCTTTCTGTACTCATCAGGTGTCATGTTCTCTGTTCCAGAAACCCCCATAGCCTGTGCAATATACTTATATTTATCACCTGTAGCATCTGCATTAAATTCCATTACTGTAGGAAGTAATATGGCGTTTGCAACACCATGTGGTGTATCATATACGGCTCCTAATGCGTGTGCCATAGAATGAACTATACCAAGTCCCACATTTGAGAAGCCCATACCTGCAACATACTGTCCAAGCGCCATATCCTCTCTTCCCTTAGGAGTATTTGCTACTGCGTCCCTAAGTGAACGTGAAATGATTTCTATTGCCTTTAAGTGGAACATATCAGATAATTCCCATGCTCCCTTTGTTATGTAGCCTTCAATAGCATGTGTCAGTGCGTCCATACCTGTAGCTGCCGTCAGTCCCTTTGGCATAGATGACATCATATCAGGATCTACTACTGCTATAACCGGAATATCATGCGGGTCAACGCACACAAACTTTCTCTTCTTTTCCACATCTGTGATAACGTAGTTAATCGTAACCTCTGCTGCCGTACCTGCTGTAGTAGGAACTGCTATAATCGGTACACAAGGCTTTGTGGTAGGTGCGACACCCTCTAAGCTTCTTACATCTGCAAACTCAGGATTATTTATAATAATACCTACTGCCTTGGCTGTATCCATAGAAGAACCACCGCCGATAGCTATGATATAATCTGCTCCTGCTTCCTTAAATGCTGCCACTCCCGTCTGAACATTTTCGATAGTCGGGTTTGGTTTAATGTTTGAATAAAGCTCATATGCAAGTCCTGCTCCGTCTAAGAGTGAGGTAACCTTGCCTGTGACACCAAACTTAACCAAATCAGGATCTGAGCATACAAATGCTTTTTTGAAGCCTCTTCTTTTAACCTCATTCACGATTTCTTTAATAGCTCCTGCTCCATGATAGGATGTCTCATTAAGTATAAATCTGTTTGCCATTTCAAAATCCTCCATTCTGTTACAGATAAGCTGCAACCCCTCTCAAAAGTGCCATTATGTATGATGTGATACACATTTGTGCATGAATCTGCGCTATATGAAGATGGTACTTTTGACTATAAACGTTAATTTGCTGATGTGTTTATTATACAATATCAACAAATTATATTCAAGGGATTTGAGTAAATTCAAGCGAGTTACAAAAAAACTGCAATCTGACAAAATCAAATTGCAGTTTTTATATTTTTATGTTTTATTTTTTGTATTATCTTCTGTTATAATTTATAAGACATCCCTTTAAAATAATATCTCTTTCATCATCCGTAAGCTCACCCATCTTAAGAGTAAACTCCTTAAGCTCATCTCCCTTTACCACATAAGCTTTTATATCTGTAAGCTTATCCTTTATGGCTGTGGCAATATTTGGAATGAATATATAATCTCCCTTTGTAAACGGAAGCTCATCCTCCTCATATATAAATGGAAGCATACCCCAGTTTATAAGGTTTGAACGGTATCTCTTTGTGGCATATTCCTTTGCGATGTTTGCCCAGCCGCCAAGTACCTTCTGACATGAGGCAGCCTGTTCTCTGGCTGAACCGTCACCAGGCTTTACGGCGTATATGGTTGAACCTATGCCGAACTCATTGTGGTGAAGCTCAGGGAATTTTGCTTTTATAACCTTCATGGCTGCGCCAAGCTCAGGAAGTGCGTTACATGGACATTCATCCTTAAGTCTTGACTTTTCTGCTGCCTGTATCTCCTTTGCAAGTCCTACATACTCAGGATCCTTTCTTGAAAGTGTAAACTCTGCAAGTCCGAGAGGATTTGAACGGTAAGATGAAGTCTCTCCTGACGGAATAAGCTCATCTGTAGTTGTTACAGGGTCATGTATCTCTGAAACCACCTTAAGTACAAGGTTTTCAGTAAGTGCTGACATCTCCGGCCAGTCCTTAATATTCGGACCAAATTTAATTTCAACAGAATCATCTGCCACGCCCTTTGAGTCAAATACTCTGTTAGCATAGATTGTACTGTCGAAATGATATTTTGGTGATGTGTATTCTACATCTATATCTGTAGCTGCCGTAAGGTAGCCCTTATTTGCAGCCGTAGCTGCTATTGAACGTGCATCCATAAGTGCTACGGAAGAAATCTGTCCATTCTGAAGCTTAGAACCTTCTCTGTTAGGGAAGTTTCTTGTTGAATGACGTATACTTAACGCATTGTTTGAAGGTGTATCACCTGCACCAAAGCAAGGTCCGCAGAATGCAGTTTTCACTATGGCACCTGTGCCTATAAGGTCAGCAAGCTTTCCGTTTCTTGCAAGCTCCATATAAATAGGTGTACTTGCAGGATATACGCTTAACGTAAATTCATCTGCACCTATGCTTCTGCCTTTAAGAATATCAGCAGCATCACATATATTCTCAAAGCCGCCGCCTGCACAGCCTGCTATAATTCCCTGCTCTACATAAAGCTTTCCGTTTCTCACCTTATCTGTAAGCTTAAAATCAACCTTTCCGTCAAGGCTTACAAGTGCTTTCTTCTCTACATCATGAAGTATATCCATAAGATTAGCATTAAGCTCCTCTATAGTGTATGTGTTGCTTGGATGGAACGGCATAGCTATCATAGGCTTAATTTTACTTAAATCTACATACACGATACCATCATAGTAGGCTACGTCACCCGGATTTAACTCCTTATATTCATCTACCCTGCCATGGATATCATAAAATTCTTTTATCTTTTCATCTGTTCTCCATATAGAAGAAAGACATGTGGTCTCTGTAGTCATTACGTCCACGCCGATACGGAAATCTGCACTAAGGCTTGAAACACCCGGTCCCACAAATTCCATTACTTTATTCTTTACATATCCGTTTGCAAATACTGCTCCGATAATGGCAAGTGCAACGTCCTGAGGGCCTACTCCCTTTGCCGGTTCTCCTGTCATGTAAATACCTACAACTCCCGGCATATTTATATCATATGTCTGTGAAAGAAGCTGCTTTACAAGCTCAGGTCCGCCCTCTCCCATAGCCATGGTACCAAGTGCGCCATATCTTGTGTGAGAATCTGAACCAAGTATCATCTTTCCGCCGCCTGCAAGCATTTCCCTTGCAAACTGGTGTATAACTGCCTGATGAGGTGGAACATATATACCGCCATACTTCTTGGCACATGTAAGACCAAACATATGGTCATCCTCGTTTATGGTTCCTCCTACTGCACACAGACTGTTGTGGCAGTTTGTAAGAACGTATGGTATAGGGAACTTCTTAAGTCCTGAAGCTCTCGCTGTCTGTATAATACCTACAAATGTTATATCATGTGATGTAAGCTTATCGAATTTTATCATAAGCTTATCCATATTTCCTGATGTATTGTGGCTTTCCAGTATGCCGTAAGCCATAGTATTTTTGCGTGCTTCTTCCTTTGAAACTGTCTTACCGAGCCTGCTTTTAAGAACTGCTTCAGTGTCGTTATTTACCTCCACTACCTCTGTTCCGTTTAAGAGGAAAGCACCGCCTTCACTTAACTTTATCATAGTTATCTCCATTCCTGCATTTTAGCCCAATATTGTTATGCTTTTATCCGGCTTAACGCATATTGCTGTTTGTTTATAATTATCGAAAGACGCAGATGCTTATTTGATTTATATCAATACGCCACCTGCGCCCTTTTATTTGTACCATATTTTCAGTGATTATTCAAGTGTCATTTTATTATGGCTTCGCCGAGTATTACGCCAGTCATTCCCCTACTGCTGCTTTGAATACCCATATTTTACCTGCACTCTGACCGCTATGTTCACTGTTAGAAGCACTGCCACCACAATAAGACATACTATACACACATCCCATTTAAAAAAATTCATTTCCGCACTTCGTATCATTGCCGCCACTGATTTTATTTTTTCAATAAAATTAAACGCACCCAAAGAAAGGGGAACTGCCAGCGCCTCCGCCATAATTACCGCTGACATTCCATACCCAAGTTCTGTCAAAAGCACTTTTTCTTTTCTGTAGCCAAGCACATATCTTATTCCTATATCTATATTTCTGCTTTCACTCATACTCTGGAAAAGCTTATACAGAAAATACAGAAAAATAGCCGTAACTACTGCGGAACATATTATAAACAGCATAACCGTTGTCTTGTATGTATTTTTAAAGCCCTTTGTCTCCATGCCGTCTTCAAGGAATTTACCTATTTCTTCTGCCTTACCGCTTTTTTTCAGTCTGTAAAAAAAGCTGAATAATTCACAGGAAATAATAATTCCCACTATGTTAATGGTAAACAATATAATATTTAGTATATTTTTAATCAATACTTTTCCTTTATAATTCATCGCACTTTCTTCCCGTTTTCCATTCTTATTACTACATCTGCATACTCCATTACCTTTTCACTGTGGGTAACAATAATAACGGTTTTTCCTTCCGTTGTCAGCTTCTTCATATATTCCATTATTACCTTCTCATTTTCCCCGTCCAGATTTCCGGTTGGCTCATCAGCCAGAATAATGTCCGGCGAATTTGCCAACGCTCTTGCCACACATACTCTCTGCTGTTCTCCTCCTGACAATTCATCAGGATAGCTGTCTGCATATTTATCTACTGAAAACTTTTTCAGAAGCTCTATTGTTTTTTCCCTGTACTGTGATTTTATATTTTCAGGATTTGCCTTTAATGCAAGAATAATATTGTCTGCCACTGTTTTCTTCGGATTAAGATAATAATGCTGAAATACAAAGCCTACGGTTTTCATTCTAAGGTCTGCCATTTCGCCTGATGACAAACTTTCTACCTTTACTCCGTTAAGATATATTTCTCCCGAAGTAGGCTTGTCCATAACTCCCATAATGCTTAATATGGTAGATTTTCCTGCTCCTGAATGTCCCACTATGGTATACAACTTTCCTTTCTCAAAGGATGCCGTAAAATCAGAAACCGCCTCCAGCTTTTCTTTGTTGTTTTTTACATATGTTTTGTTTATGTTCTTTAATTCCATTATATATTCCATCTTATTTCAATGCCTCCATTGGCTCCAGCCTGTTTATTTTTATTATTGTCAGTGTATATCCAAGAATTGGCAGTCCTGCTGCTATTCCAAATACAAGTGCCGCTATATTTCCATATAACTTAATATCAAACATTGCATATTCATATATATCAAAATTATTTTTAAGAAAAATATCTGCCGCTACGACAGCTGCTATGCCCAATATAAATGCTGTCCCTAAAGGTATGACTATTTCAAGTACCAGCTCCTTAATAAGTGTTTTGCATATTCCTGATGTTTTGTAACCTATGGCTTTCATTATGCCAAATTCCTGTTTTCTTCTGTTCATCATATCCTTTATGTAAGAAAACAGACTTAATGTCGCACATACTAACAGGAAGGATGCCGCGATATTCGCCAAAAGCTTTATTGCCCGAAGACTGTGAAATTCGTCTGTTGCTCCAAATTCGTGAGTTGATGCATCCAGTCCGTATTCCTTCAATATAGTATCAACGCTTTCCTTAACTTCCTCAGCATTTTTGTACTCATCTATTGTAATATAAACATGTACCGCTGTAAGGTCAGATACCATATATACCTTTGTATTATCACTCTGTCCCGGCTTTGAAAAGTCTTTCATTTCCATTAAATTCTTTTCGGACACAATTATTCCTCCCAGTGCCGATTTAGCATTATCATATAATCCTACAACCTTGAGAGTGTATACTTTTTCATCCAGTATTTCTTCTGTTGGTGACTGCTGAATTTCCGACTCATACGTATATTGCTTTTTATACACAGTATATTCTATATTCTTTCCTATATATTCTTCTTCTTTCCGCTCTATATACTCGCCTGCCACGTTTTCGTATTTAGGTAAAATCACTTCATTGTCCTTCAATTTAAAGTTTTTCTTATTCATATACTCTTCCAATACCTTCTCAGAAATATATGTAACCCCACATTCATTGTTTCCATCTATTATGCCTTCTGTATATCCTCCCAAATATACACCTAATATATGGTCATTTTCAAATGAACTAAGCTTATTAAAAACCTCCTCTCCTATTTCATAATATTCTTCCCAGTCCATTTGAACCTCTAATCTTCTTGACAAAACTGTGTTTTCCAATCCATTGAACGTACTGCTGATTATTTCAAATGTGTTATTTACCAGCATTAGCATAGATAAGGATATTGTCATTAAGACAATTACTTTTGATATACCCTTGTTACGTTTTTTTCTCATACTCTGCCCTCACTTCCTTTTAGTGCCTCCATTGGCTCCAGCCTGTTTATTTTTATTATTGTCCATCCGTACCCTATCAATGGCAAAATCACTGCAATGCCGCCAACCAGTGCCAGTATTTCCGGAAACAGTTTAATTTCCATAAGTGCATATTCGTATATGTCAAAGCTGTTTTTAAAGTAATTATCTGCTGCTATGACAGAACCAAGACCTAACGCCAGTGATGTTCCAAGTGGTATGGTTATTTCAAGGATTAGCTCCTTAATAAGTGTTTTGCATATTCCTGATGTTTTGTAACCTATGGCTTTCA
>CAMENQ010000011.1 GCA_945928585.1 uncultured Roseburia sp.
CCTAAACATTGTTTATCTTTATGACAATAAAATAGCCTGTTGCTATTCACTTTTCCTTGCACAAACAATAAATTGAAATTCTATCATTAACTTTTCATCTATTTCCGGAAAAGCAGTTTTTAATTTATTTATGGCATCCAACTGTATATTAGTTATAGGCTGCCTTATGCCCTCTAAATGCTCTATTCTATAACCTGCCTGCGAGAACATTTGCTGTATTTCATATAATGTAAATAAATGTATATGGGTTTTATCCAGCAATCCTGTATCTGTATATGTAAACCGTCCATATATTAACGGAAGCAAAACTGATATATGCTGTACGTTCGGTATACTACTTACTATGCATCCATCATCATTAAGATGCGCCTTGCACATTTTAATAATATCTTCCGGGTTTCTTAAATGTTCCAATACATCACCAAATATTATCACATCGAACTTTATGTCATTAAATGGTATTCCATCTGTTTCGATGTTACATTGTCTGGCATTAGCAAAAAATTGAGCTATTTTAACAGCACTTTCATTTAATTCCAATCCATAAACGTTTGCATTTGAGAATACATTTTTTATTCCTAATAAGGTTGCACCTAAGTCGCAGCCTATCTCTAATACATTTATTGTTTTTTTATCAGCTTTTGCTTTCGCAACTGTCTTTACGAGATCATTATTTGGCAATGTGTTGAAATAGTGCATTCCCCACATATTTTCCATTTCCTTCATATCACTGTCATAAGTAGCACCGTCAACTATCAGCACTGATACTTTATTGTCGGTATGAAGATATGAATTTAGCATAATAGTGTTTTTTAATCCATTTTTCAATGCTTTAAGCTGAAAGTCCATCATTACCACATAAGAATTATATAGTTTTTCACAAAATCCTCCCGTTTTTTTCCATAATTCATAGCTTATATATATTGCATATGGCTGTGTTGTCATAACATTGTGTAAATTTGAAGAGCTAAATTCATATTCCTCTGCCAAATGTTCATCTATTGACATTTTAAATAAAAATTCATAAAGTTCGCATGCAAAAAGTGGTGATACCGTTCCAATATTATCATTTTGATGGACAGCATTATTTATTTTACTAATAATGTCTTCCTTCATAAAAAATGTACTGTCTAATATTATAAAATCATTGCAGATGTTAAGTTCTCTTATTGTGTCATTAATTCTTTTTGCAAAGGACGCTTCCCCTTCTTCAAAATAAACATATGTAAGATAATCCTGACTTTTTGTCCATTCTCTCTCAGCATCATTTGAATGATTGTCAATTACAACAATTTCAAGCATATCAAGATTACAATATGTTAATATTGATTCAATACACCTCTTATTTTGAACAGACTGATTTTCCATAGTTATAATAATCGTAACTTTTTTCTGGTTATTTTCTTTTTCCATTTAGCTTCTCCTCATACACTTTATAGTTGCAGGCGCCTATAAAACGCCAAAAACCGTATAAAAACGGTATCCTTTTGTTACTATAATAAAATATCTCCTTAAGGTTTATGGTGTTATAGAGTTGTCCAAAAACTATAAACCATCTGCCCGAAAGGAGATATACTTAATGGACTTACAATCAATGTATGATTACATTGTTGATTTGATAGTATCTAATATCAATGATATCTCTTTCTTAAATCCCGGAAAGCTTTTCAACGCATGTCTTAATCTGCCGACTATCTGTCCAATTATCTGTCCGGAAGTACTGTCGTCCATATACTTCATAGCTGTATATATATCATATGCTGCTCTTATTTCTCCCGACACTGCCATGTCAGAATCATCATTTAACACATTTATACTATAATATCTTTCAGCAAAGATTCCTGTTTTTTGAACATATTTGAAAAATACATCCATATGTACATCCATATCACTTTTATCCGAAAGACATTTCCTGATAACAGCGTTTTCAAAATATAATGTCTGCAGACCTTTATCCATAGTGCTGTCATCTAAGATACTTTTCTTAAGTTTTTCCGCTGTTCCTGTCTGAAGCTTTTCCCAGAGCCTTTCAACAAAAGTATCTGTGCTTTTAATGCTTAACTTCTGCAAATATAATGATATTCTTTCTTTGCACAATTCAAACATATTTTCTTCTAAAAGAATCTTTGAAAATTGATAAACAAACTCATTCATCCACATTTCACATTGTATGGCTGAAATCATATCAAAAACCTTTTCAAACAGTTCATCATCAGCTCTCAATACACCCTCAACAAAGAAGTATGTTTCATTAAACACTTCGTCCGGCTTTATGTAATTCAGTTCAGCTATTGCCCCCTCCATATCCCCCAGCTTACAATATGCACAAAAAGCTATAACGTGACCATCTGTTATCGCTGCCGGATTTTTACATACATGCGTTCCTGTAAATGCCTTCATTTCATTTCCAATAGGATTTTTATCATATTTATTTTTATACTCCACATACTTTTTGTAGTTTTCAAGTACTTCTTCAGGAGCATGACTGCATCTTAATCCTACATCTGCAAGATTATAGTAAAAATATGCCATTTCAACATCTGTAAATTTATATTTGCTCATGAGCATTTTAGACATAGAAAACAAACGCTCACTTGTAGCATGATAAAATGTAGATAAAATACTTGTGGCATGCTGTCTTCCAAAATATGCATCAGGATACTCCATATCTATGGCAATTCCTCTAAAAAAATATCCCAATGCTTCATTGAAATATCCTATGTTTGCCATTTCATTAGCAAGCTGATAATTATAACGTGGATGTGCTGGATATTCGTATACATCATATAACAAAATACTGGTATTTCTTCTGTATTTCTTATTCAGCTTTTTTTCATCCTCTCTCATAAAGCCTTCGTGATTTGCCACTGCATTCAGAGGAAGTACTATAGGATTTCCTTCAATTGTAAGACAGTCATGTATCCTTCCTTCAAAGTGCAGATCCGGTGTGATTTTTGCTACTCTGATGGCAAAATTTTCTGTAAATACATCTGCTGATTTATAAAGTCTGTTTTTTTGTGTATAACCTGCTGCATCACATTTTTTATATAAACCTTTTTTGAAAAAATCTATTATGCCATCTACATTTTCAAACCATTCGTCATCATCTATGGACATATACCATAAACCTTTTGCATTATATATGCCTGTATTTCTTGCAGCTGACATATTATCGCACCACGGAAATTCTACTATTCTGGCTCCATATTTTTTACATACTTCTATAGTTCCGTCTGTACTTCCTGTGTCTACCACTACAAGTTCTGCATCCAGATTGTCTAAAAGAGGCTTTATACCGGAAAGACATCTGTCTATGGTTTCTATTTGATTACTTACCGGTACACCTATAGTAAGCACATATTCTCTTCCTTCATATTTTCCTCCTGTATATACAGGATTTTTCTTATATACATACTCACCCTTTTCATTTTTTGTAGGAACAAGCTTGCTTAAATCAAATTTGACGTTTGGCAGCTTATCCAAAGGAAGCACATCTATCATAGGCGGATATTCATTTTCTTTTTCAAATATCTTTTCTACTATAATCTGATTTGGCTTTATTTCATAAACCTTATCATAGTCTGAAAGAATATTTTTAATTGTTTCATTTTCTTCAGGCTTTTCATTATCCAAATTTTCTATATATTTGATTTTCCAGTAATGTGAAAAAACATCTTTCATGTCTGTAAAACAGATATAATCTGTGTTTTCTTCTTTGAATACAGGCGGATATGGAAAGTTTAACAAACTGCTTCCGTTTGTAAATATCTGATAAACAGCTTTCTTCATATTTGACACATCTACATTGTTTTGGTCATTTTTTCCATTATCCGTCCATTTATAATATATATTTTCATATTCCTGTCTGAAAACACTATGCCACTTTTTGTAATTTACCATATTCAAAATATCATTATCATGAAGACACCATGGCTTTTCCATATAAGGCACAACCACCTTATAACCTGCCTTTATAAATTCCAATGATTGCGAACAGTCGTAAAAATCCCAGCCTTTAAACAAATCTTCTCTCCAAGGCAGGTCATACTGTGTAGCCATAAGCAGGCCATCTATTACCACTACGTCCTCATATGGTTTTTCTGCCTTCGAAAAAAGAGAATAGCAGTTTTGTTTAATTATATCAGCATATACTTCTCCCACACGTCTGTGCATCCCGTCAGACCATGGGCATCCGTCCGCTGCTATTGTTCTATTTCCTACCATACCCAACATACCAATATTTTTGTTACTGTTAAAAATATCTAATATTTTGCCGATAAAATCTTTTTCTATTATCAAAACATCCTGATGGAGATATACTTTGTACTTTGCGTCACTCATTTTCATGGCGCTGTTATATCCCGATGTCATACTGTCTGCGTCTTTTATGGAAAGTATCTCTGTTTCGTAACCGCAAGGTACTTCCAATTGGTTTATGTACAGTATACATTCCTTCAAAAGTGTTTCATCATTTGTACATATAATAAAACAGATTTTTTTATTATTTACATTCATTGTCATCACTTTTCTTCTCCCTGATATATTTCAACAGGTTGGCAAAATACTCTGCTTCCCCTGACTTTTGTCCTTTTTTTTCTTTATATAAGTCAATAAGTCCTTTACATACCTTTTCCTTATAAAAAGTATTTATAAGAACCATTGATGCCAGCATATAAACTGATACCTTGTTTTTTTCGCAATAATCATAAAATTCATTTATTGCTTCCTTAGGCATATCAAATTCTATTCTTCTAAGCATAAGCTTTACTTTTGTAAAATGCTCAGCCAGTACGTCCATATTTACCGAATAATCAAACACCGTATACTCTGACCCGCTTTCCACCTCTGTGTGGAAAATCTTTACAAGCCTGTTTAATATAATAAGTTTTTCATTCCATGCCTGCACTGAAGCCAACGCTTCTTCAACTTTTATTATTTCTCCCTGCTTTAACAGTTCATATATATTTTCTTCTGTCTGCATAATCTCCTGCCCCTGTCTGCATATGTAATGTTTCTTATTTTAAAACAAGGGCATCCCAACCCAAGTTTGGGACGCCCTGTGTTTTTTAATATTTTGGTTTTCTTTATTAGCCGAGTAATGAAAGAACTCCCTGTGTTGACTGATTAGCCTGTGCAAGCATAGACTGACCTGCCTGTGCAAGAATATTATTCTTTGAGTACTCAACCATTTCTTCAGCCATATCTGTGTCACGAAGTCTTGACTCTGCTGTCTGAGTATTCTCAGCTGCTGTGTCAAGGTTAGAGATTGTATGCTCAAGTCTGTTCTGAACAGCACCCATCTCTCCTCTTGCCTTTGATACTTTCTTAATAGCTGCATCGATAGTACTTGTTGCCTTCTGTGCACCTTCCTGTGTACTTAAGTCAACTTTATTTCCATCTACACCAAGTGCTCTTGCACTCATATCGCCGATAGAGAATGTCATAGTCTGACCTTCATTTGCACCTATCTGGAGTGTAATACCGCCACCAGCTGTAGCTGTGTCGTAACCATCCTGTCCATATAATGCATCTGCATCGCCTACGCCTGCTCCGCCTGTAAGAGTCATAGCTGCTGTAATTGAAGCTGCACCGTTTGTTGCCATAAAAGTCTTAGGATCATCAGGTGTAGCTCCGCTAAGTGTAACATCAAGATCAAGTCCTGCTTCCTTAAGTAAGTCTTCAAGATCTTCCTCTGTATATTCCTTACCTGCTGCAAGATGAAGTGTGTATGAACCAGCTGCTGTTGTAGAGTTTGCTGAATTATAAGCGTGCTCTGTCTTAGTCTCTACTTCTTCTTTTCCATCAGCCTTATCAAATGCGATATGGATAGAAACAGAGTTCATATCTGAACCGTATTTATTAGCTGTGAGCTGAATTGTCTGTGCTCCAACAAAGTTACCATCTGCTAAACTCTGAGCTGCTGATGTTGCCTTTTTACCACCTACTGTTACTCCTGTATTTGAAGTAGTACCATTAGATCCTGCACTTAATGTACCATTCTTAAGTGTAAGTGTTAAATCAGCAGGTGTACCTGTAGCTGAACTGTCTTCCTGTTTAGCATTTGCTATTAACTCATCAATCTCATCCTGGGTATATACTCTGTTTGCTGCAAGATTTAATGTAAGTGTCTGTCCGTTATTGCTCCAGATAGCTGTCTCGCTTCCAGCCTTTGTCAAGCTTGATGCTGATGTAGAAACCTGTACACTTGCTACACTTGATGTAAGAATAGCACCTGCAAGCTGTGAAGCTGTATCTGTCTGAATTACACCAAACTTAGGACCGGCACTTGTTGTTCCCTTACCACCAGCCTGTGAGCCGTCAAGAAGCTTCATAGTATTGAATTCAGTAGTTTCAGAAATTCTTGTAAGTTCATCCTGAAGCTGGCTGATTTCATCGTTTACAGCCTCTCTATCATCATCTGTCTCTGTACCGTTAGCTGCCTGTACAGATAACTCTCTCATTCTCTGAAGGATAGAATGTGTCTCGTTTAAAGCACCTTCTGCTGTCTGGATAAGTGAAATACCATCCTGTGCGTTGTCAGAAGCTTTGTTTAAGCCTCTTATCTGGCTTCTCATCTTCTCTGAAATAGAAAGTCCTGCTGCGTCATCTGCTGCTCTGTTAATCTTGTAGCCTGATGATAACTTCTCTGTAGACTTTGACTGTGCACTTGTTGTGATTCCTAATAATCTGTTGGCGTTAAGAGCCGCCATATTGTGTTGTACTACCATAATTTTGTACCTCCATGTAATAAATTTTTATTTTTTTAATATTTTAGTCCCGTTTCAGTTCCGTCTTCCGCGGGTTATGTATAATAAGCTGACGCTCCATGGCACGCCGCATTATTATCTGTAAGTGTGAATTTTATGGTTACGATGTAACATAATATATATTGTGTTACCTTACTTACATTTTATATATCGTCTAAAAAAAGATAAACTTAACACTTTATATAAAAAAATTTTTAAAAATTCCAAAAAATATTATTTTTGATGAAATCCTTATAATTTGAGAACGATTGATAATTAGTCTGTCAGAACATATCAGTCTGAATCCGTACTTTCGGTTTAAGACTTAAAGAATTTAATTGTAAATAAACTCAATTTCCCGTATAATTAAAATACAGATATTTTCTGTATATATTATTTATTATTAATGAAAGAAAAAAAATTATGAACGAAATTTATTACCGGAAAAACATAAAAATAAAGCTTCCCGAAGCTGTCACCATTATACTTAAAACTCTGCGTGATGCCGGGTATGAGGCTTATGCCGTAGGCGGCTGTGTGCGTGACAGCATTCTTGGTAAAGAACCGAAGGACTGGGACATTACCACATCTGCCAAACCTCTTGAAACAAAAGCATTGTTCAAGCGCACTATTGACACAGGCATACAACATGGAACCGTAACTGTTATGATTAAAGGAGAGGGCTATGAAGTTACCACCTACAGAGTTGACGGAGAATATACTGACGGCAGGCATCCAAAGGGGGTAACCTTTACTGCCAGTCTTATAGAGGATTTAAAGCGTCGAGATTTTACGATAAATGCTATGGCGTATAATGAGCAACATGGTGTTGTTGACTGCTTTAATGGAATAGACGATTTAAAAAACGGCATTATTCGATGTGTAGGAAATGCTAAGGAGCGATTTACCGAGGATGCCCTTAGAATGTTACGCGCCGTAAGATTCAGCGGTGTTTTGGGATTTGATATATGTAAGGATACACATACTGCCATAAAGGTTCTGGCTTCAACCATTTCCAAAATCAGCAGAGAGCGTATACAGGCAGAACTTGAAAAGCTTATTATGTCATCACATCCCGACAGGATTAGCGTTCTATATGATACAGAGCTTATGAAGTACATTTTTCCCGAAATGCTCCCTATGCCAAATAACTATTCCTGCAGTCTGCTTACAGATAAGCTTAATGAAGCACCACATAATCATTATATAAGATGGGCACTGTTTATTACCTATGCAAATGGAAATACAAATGAATATGATCTTTTGCGCTCCTTAAAATTTGACAATGCTACAATAAAGATTTGCAATCAGCTGTTAAAATATAAAGATGAAGCTTTAAGTCTGAACCAGTCAGATTTAAGACATATCATTGTAAAAATCGGAAAGGATATTTTTGGAAATTATTATATTCCATATAGGAAAATACTTATTTCTTATGATGAGGATGCCTTAAATTTCCTTAAGCAGATTGAAGCTGTGTATGAAAACATAAAAGCCCGCGGCGACTGTCTGTCCATCGGCGAACTTGCAGTTAACGGAAATGATATAAGAAGCTTGGGAATTACAGAAGGAAAACAGATAGGAGCCATCCTGAATATGCTTTTTGAGCTTGTTCTTAATGATTACTCATTAAATTCAAAAGATTATCTTTTGGAATATTCCAAAGAATATATTCATAAAAACAAACCATAGAATTTTAAATCATAAATCCTAATTCTCCCTCATAGTATAGATTATCAATACACTATGAGGGAGGAATTTTTTTGAGTGACTTGGGTTTAGGAGTCATTGACCAGTATGACATATCGGTTTTACGGACTCTCAAAGGGAGAGGTGCCATTATATTAGAGACTGAACAGGGCTATAAAAGGCTTATGGAATATAAAGGAACACCGGGCAGACTTGAATATATGGGAAGTCTTCTTGATTACATATACGGACACGGTCTTAAACAGGTTGATAATATATTAAAAAATAAGGAGGGTTCATTACTGTCAACAGATGAATGTGGCGATAAATATATTATTACCGACTGGTTCTATGGCAATGAATGTGACGTAAAATCAAAAAACAATGTAAAGGAGGGGGCTGCACTCCTTGCCAGACTGCATAATATAACAGCTGCAGGCTTTAAGGATTATTTTAATGAAAGCAGCAAAGCTCCCCCGATTTCCATACCTGCCACTAATAATCTGTTAGTTGAATATGAAAAGCACAATCACGAGCTTAAACGTGCCAGAGTATATATCAGAGGGAGGAAACACAAGTCTCAATTTGAGTATAATGTACTCAATAACCTTGATGAGTATTTAAGCTATGCAACTGAGGCAACGGCAAAGCTTCTTAATTCAGACTACGAAACACTGGAAAGAGCAGCTATAGACAAAGGATGCATTTGTCATGGAAATTATAATTATCATAATATTATATTTTCAAAGAATAAGGTTGCCATAGTGAATTTTGAGAAAAGCGGCAGTGGTATTCTTATTAAGGATTTATATCTTTATTTCCGGAAGGTGATGGAAAAATATGACTGGGAAAGTACTATCGGTCATGAGATAATAGATACATATAACAGCGTCCGCCCTATTCCTTCTAATGAATATGAGGTTTTAAAGATTATGCTTATGTATCCTGAAAAATTCTGGAAGCTGGTGAACCATTATTATAATAGTAATAAAGCATGGATACCTGATAAAAATCTTGAGAAAATAAACAAGGTCTGTTACCAGCAAAAACGTAAGGAAGAATTTATAAGCCACATGTGAAAACATGTGGCTTATTTATAGTTTTTATTCAGTTATCGTTATCGTAATAACATATATGGTACTTGAAATGCAGGCTGCCTCACCTGATATGCGGAATCCTCCCGTTGCAGGATAATTACTATAATTTATTTCGCTGCTGTTAAGATAATTGTCTATGGTTACATTTCCCTCACATTTAACATATGCCGTTATGCTGCTGTTTCCTGCTGCAAGCTGGCTGTTTACATAGTTGCTGTAGTCAGATACTGTAGAATATATGGTGCCATACTCCTTAACCGCAAAGTAATCATAATTGTACTTTGTTCCATTGCAGGCATTTCCATATGTGTATACATGATCCTGTCTCATCTGTGCATCTGTTATATTAAAATAGTTGTAGTATATGCTTCCACTGTCCTGTGGCTGTCCGTTTACTGAAACAAGAGGATCATCCCATGTACAGTCAATCTGATACCATTCATTATCGAGGCATACCGCATTCCATGCATGAGCCTGTCCGTTTCCTGTTCCAGTCACTATGTCACATTTTATTCCAAGTAAATCCATACAAAGCTTAAAGCTTTCTGCATATCCCTGACATACTGCCTTTTTCTTTAAGAAAACTCCCTCAGGATGGAAATTGTATTCTTCCATTGCATTTAAATTTTCACATGCTTCTATGTTATATCTGCAGTTTGAAACAATATAATCATGTACTGCCTTTTCTCTTTCAGGATCAGTGCTGTAATTTTTCATTACATCATCAATAAGAGGCTTTACTACCGCAAATATCTGTTTCTGTGTAGCATCAAGTTTTGATGTATCTCCGTTGACATAGGCTAAGGCATAACCATAATTTGCACTGTCAGGCGATACATATATCTTTTTTGTTGAAGAATTGTTTGATGTGTCTGTGTACTCTGTCTTATTGTCATTAACAATATCCTTATTCTGCTCAGATATCTGGGAATTTGCATTTCCTACGCTTACTGTTGCCGTAGTCTCTGTCTCCACTTTCACAGGTGCCTTGGTGGTACTTTGAGTAGTATTTCCTGTGTTTCCTGTTGATGTACCTGAACTTGAAGAGCTGCTGTTTCCTGTTGTTCCTGCATTTGAGGAACTGCTACCTGTTGTGCTTTGGTTCGAAGTACTGCTGCTACCTGTTGTACTTTGATTTGAAGTACTACTGCTTCCCGTTGTACTTTGATTTGATGTACTGCTGCTTCCTGTTGTGCTTTGGTTTGAGGTACCACTACTTCCCGACGTACTTGAATTTGAGGCATTTCCATTTCCTGATGTATTTGGTTTTGAAGTGTTTCCGTTTCCTGAGCTGCCGGTACTTGTGTTATTTTTATTTCCCTGTGTTTCCTTATTATTGGTACTGCTTTCTGATGCATTATTTGTTGTATTATTATTTTCCTTCTTATCAGCAGCATCACTCACCAAGGATGTGTTTTCCTCAGAATCGGTTTTATCTTCTTTTTCACCGGTTTCAGCAGTTTCCTTGTTTTTTGATGTATCCTTATTTTTATCATCATTGTCTGTTTCTTTGTTGTCATTCTCTGCAACTGCTTTTTTGTTTTCTTCGTAACTGCTTTTCTGCGTCGAAGATTCCTCATTACTGCCACATCCTGTTATTACAAATGCAGCTGCTGCCGCTGCAATAATAAATCTAATGTTTTTTCTTCTCATGCTAATCTCCATTCTGAAGCGTTTTACAAAACGTGAATACCATCATGGCTATTTGTGACGCTCCTGCACAATCAGCCATGTAAAAATAAGCTATCAGGCTTATTTTTCGCACTAATCCTCTTTTCTTATCCGAGAAACAACACTTTTTCATTTACTTTTTCACATTTTATCATAAAAGTGTATAAAACACAATGATTATTGTCTGCCGAAACATACGCAAAAACGTACGCAAAACTTTATATACGCAAAACTTTAGTGATATTTTGCTTGACGTAACTATACATTAAACATATACTATAATTAATGTATTAAATCAGTACATTATATTTTCAAAAAAGTGTATGGCATTTGGGGTCACTTCTATCGGAAGTGAAATTATTTTAAGGAGGGTGTCAAAATGAGAGATGTATATGATTTTGCTAAATTCTTCATAAAAAATGGCGCTGATTCTATGCCAAACACATATGACGGAAATATGAAATTACAAAAATTATTAGTTTTGGCAGATTTAGCTAACATTGCAGAGTATGGAGAGCCCTTATTTGACGAGCAGGTCCTGGCTTTTAAAAATGGATGTGTTGTTGAAAAGGTTCGCTTAAGATATAAGAATGATTATTTTGGATTTAAGCACGATAGCGATGCTTACCAACCGGATTTTTCTGAAAATGAATATATTATTCTTAATATGATTATGGAAATATTTGGAAATGCTTCTGCAAGAGAATTATCTGACATTAATCATACTTTTAATTTTTGGAAAGTTGCTTTTGATAATGGTACCAGTTGTACCGGATATCATAATAAAGAACTTTCGGTTGTTGATATGATGTCACAACAAGATGACATAAATCGAATGCGGGAAATTATTTCTGCATACAAAGAAACGTCTACTGATGTAACTGCAAGTGAAACTATTAATGGAGTAACTTTTTATTATGATGGATTTACATTAACAGACGAACTGCTTGAACAGTTAGAAAACTTTTCATTATCGGCTGACGATGACACATATAGTGTTTACTTAGATAATGAAAGGCTGGTGATCTATTAATGAATTTTACTGAAGGTCACGGAGTTCTTGGCAGAGTGCGATTTGTCGATGGAGAAATCCCTGCTTATGATAGAACATATCTTGTAATAAATGTATCAACTGAGTATATAGAAGTATTAAATGTTTCCTCAATAATGGGCAAAGAAAGAAAACTGGCTTTCCCGACAAATGAGAGACTGAGAACATATAATCCACCGTTTTTGAAACCATCTTTTGTAAAACTAGATTCACTTACCAAAGTTCCAAAAACTGACTGGAGTAACTTGACAGTACTTAATGGTGGTAAAACTCTGGATGCCAATGAACTGATGAGAATAAAAGGATTACTCTAATGCGTAATGCTTTGTTAACAGTTACAAAATCAATCAAAAAAGCAACCTTAACTTTGGTCGGTGCGGTTGCTTTTTTGATGTTTATTTTTATCGTTGCAATCGTCCTGTTAAAACTAATTAGAGGGGATTCAAAAACGAATTCCCTCTAATTGTCTCTATACCTTAAATCTGTACCCCACACCCCATATAGTTTCAATATACTGCGGCTTTGACGTATCAAACTCTATCTTTTCCCTAATCTTTTTTATATGCACTGTAACCGTTGCTATATCTCCTATAGAATCCATATCCCAGATTTTCTGGAACAGTTCCTCCTTTGAATAAACATGGTTTGGATTAGATGCTAAAAATGTAAGCAAATCAAATTCCTTTGCAGTAAGCAGCTTCTCCTCTCCGTTTACATACACACGCCTTGCTGTTTTATCTATGCGTATGCCGCGTATTTCAATAACGTCATTTTTTGGAATATTGTTGCCTACAAGTCTTTCATATCTTGCAATATGTGCCTTTACTCTTGCCACAAGTTCACTTGGGCTGAAAGGCTTTGTAATGTAGTCATCTGCTCCCAGTCCAAGACCTTTTATTTTGTCTATATCATCTTTTTTTGCAGATACCACTAATATAGGAGTATTCTTTTTTTCCCTTATACCTTTGCATATCTCAAATCCATCTACATTTGGAAGCATTAAATCCAGTATAAATAAATCAAAATTCTTTTCTAATGCCTTTTTTAATCCTGTGTCACCTTTAGTCTCTATCTCCACCTGAAAGCCCGCCATCTCCAGATAGTCCTTCTCCAGTTCTGCTATACTTTCTTCGTCTTCTACTATCAGTATCCTTTTTTCTTCCATTTTTCTTTACCTCCTGTGTATCTGTATACTCACTGTAATCGTCTGCCACATCCGGTTTTTTCAATATAAAGTGAAGGGACAGACCTGTATCTAACGTACTAAATGCCCAGATGGTTCCTCCATGAGCCTCTATAATTTTCTTCACTATGGAAAGTCCTATTCCGCTTCCGCCCTTCTTTGAATTTCTTGATGCATCAGTTCTGTAAAATCTGTCAAAGATATATGGCAAATCCTCCGTAGAAACTCCCTTGCCATTATCCTCTATCTCAAAATGCACAAAATCCTTTTGGTCTTTTATTCGTATGTTTATTATACCCTCAGGCTTGTCATTATATTTTAATGAATTACTTATTATATTATTTATGACTCGTTTTATCTGCTCCGGATCTGCCATAACGCAGGTATCCTTATCCGTGTAATTAAAATAATTCAGTTTAAATCCCCTGCTGTCAAGTTCGGTAGATATTTCCTCTATACAGTCTTCAAAATATTCCGCCACATTCAGTTTAACAAAATGATAAGGTATCCTGTTTGTGTCTATCTTGGAATATACCGTAAGCTCACCTATAAGCCTGTCCATATCGTTGGCTTTATTATATATGGTTCTTATATATTTGTCCATCTTTTCCGGCGTATCTGCCACACCGTCCATTATGCCCTCAACATATCCCTTTATGGCCGTGATAGGCGTTTTTAAATCATGGGAAATATTGCTTATAAGCTCCTTGCTCTCTGTATCATTTTTAAGATTTTCCTCTATGGACTGCTTTAGGTGTATTCTCATTTCCTCATAAGCATCATAAAGCTTACCAAACTCATCATCCTTAGGATATGATAATGTAAAATCAAGATTACCGGCAGTTATATTCATAGTGGCGTCCTTCAGCTTATTTATCGGTCTCAATATACTTTTGTATATCCATACTGACAGACAGCAGCCTGTCATAACTATAAGCAGAACAGATATTATTACAAACTCAACTATAAGGCTTTTTATCTCAGGAAGCATATGACCTGCAATGCCTGTTATATACACTGTTCCAAAGCTTCCGTCACCATATGTAAATGGCACAGGCTTTACAAGGTATCTGCTTCGTCCTCCTATATAATAGGTAGCAACGGAAATATCCGATATGTTTTCATATTCGGGAAGCAGTGACACTATATCTGTTTCCTCACCATACAGACCATTATATATAAACTTTCCTTCATAATTCACTATAATAGAGGTTATATCAATGCAGTTATTCGTGTCAAATTTTTCCCACATCTTTTCATCTGACGGATTAAAATCCTCTTCTGATATCTTTTTATTTATCTTGTCTCTGACAGACTCTGTTATTAAATCCAGCATTGCTGTTTTATCAAAAATTTCACTTCTGCCATCAAGGCTTATATCATAATTTTCCTCCATTTCCTCAAGCTGGTATTTGCCTAAGGAAATTCCAAACATGCCAATCATAAGCACCGGCAGTATAATTATAATGGCAAATGAAATCTTCACCTTTGTGGTAAGGCTCATAACTTTTCTTCCTTTCCCGATTTTTAGAAATTCCAGTAATTGTAATATGTCAAAAGAAGTATAGCATAATTCCACACATTTATATAATTAAGTTTTTATAAATTTGATAAATATTGCAGTTGCATCTCTCACAAGTATATACACAAGCGGTGCCAGAAACATTCCAACAAACCCCAACAGCTTAAAGCCTGCATATATGGATATAAGCGTCACAACAGGATGTACGCCTATTTTATTCCCTATAAGCTTCGGCTCCATAAATTCCCTCGTGAAATAACATACCATGAATATCGAGAAAATAATTGCTGCCTTAATAAAGTTTCCTGTTGCTACATATATAATAGTCCATGGTATCAGCACCGTGCCTACGCCAAACAGTGGAAGTGCATCTAAAATGCCTATAACTATTCCCACAAGCAGCGCATATTTATTACCTAAAATCATAAAGCCTGCCACACATTCAGCCGCCACCACCGACATAATGATAAATTGTGCTTTTATATATGCCTTTGTTATCGAAAGAGTCCTGGAAAATACAAATCTTATCTCTCTGCTGAAATAACAGTTTTTAAGATAATTTCTTATTTCATCATTATCCTTCATAAACAAAAATAACGACACTATAACAAGAGCCACACCAATAATAAAATCTATCACTGCAACAATAGCCGGTATGGATGTTCCCATTATAATGGAAGTAATTTTTTTCTCCATATCCCCCATAAAGCTGTCAATATTTTTTGATACGGTCTTAAAAAGTGAATCTCCTTCCATTCCTACCGCATCCCCCACAGAATTACAGATATGGCATAAATAGTCATCCGCCTTATCCATATACATATCCATATTTTCCATAAGGGCACTTACCTGTGCCAGTATCCCCCGCACAAGCCACCCTGACAATATTACCATAACTCCGGTTACAATAATTATAACAATGGCTGTTCCCAGCATTTTATTTATGTGGAGATATTTTTTCAAAAACATTACTATGGGCCTTATTATAAAAGCCAGTGCCAGTCCGATTATAAATGGCCATAAAAGGGGCAGCATATATTTTATAAACACTCCCCACCCCCAATGCCAGGGATCAGGAAGAG
>CAMENQ010000012.1 GCA_945928585.1 uncultured Roseburia sp.
ACTTCTCGTTCTTTGCAACAAAGTCTGTCTCTGAATTTACTTCTACGATAACACCTGTCTTGTCATCCTTAACCTCTGCACGAACAACACCTTCTGCTGCTATTCTTCCGGCCTTCTTTACTGCTGTAGCTTCGCCTTTTTCTCTTAATACCTCTATAGCCTTGTCAAAGTCACCATCTGTTTCAACTAATGCCTTCTTACAAGCCATAACACCGGCACCTGTCATCTCTCTAAGCTGCTTTACCATAGATGCTGTAATTTCCATTTTTTCCTCCATCCTGCTGTATATTATGCAATACAGCATTTTATTTTTTATTTTCAATATAAATTTACTTTTTGCTACAAACTAATCTTTTCATAAGTTTTTCGCAAATATTTTTATTTTCATTATTTATTAAACAGATTTGCGCCTGACCATCAGACGCAAATCCTTAAATGCATTAACAAGCTATTTATAATATATATTAATAAATTAAATATGCCAATTATTAACACATCTGCTATTAATAATTTTACAATCATATAAAACTGATAATGCTGATAAATTATTTAAGCTTATTTATTAATTAAGCTTCAACTTCCTCAGCTACGCTTGCTTCCTCTTCAGCTGTCTCTGCTGAAACTAAAGCTTCCTCGCCCTGATTTGCTTCGATAACAGCATCTGCCATCTTAGCTACGATTAATTTAACTGCTCTTATAGCATCATCATTTCCAGGAATTACATAATCTAACTCTTCCGGATCACAGTTTGTATCTGCAATACCGATAAGTGGAATACCAAGTGTATGAGCCTCCTGTACACAGATTCTCTCCTTCTTAGGATCTACTACGAAAATAGCATCTGGAAGCTTCTTCATATTCTTGATACCGCCAAGATTCTTCTCAAGCTTATCCCATTCTTTCTTTATCTCGATAACTTCCTTCTTTGGAAGAAGATCAAATGTACCATCCTCAGACATTGTCTCAATCTCATTTAATCTTGCGATTCTTGACTGGATAGTCTTGAAGTTTGTAAGCATACCGCCTAACCATCTCTCGTTTACATAGAACATACCGCATCTCTCTGCTTCTGTCTTAACTGCATCCTGAGCCTGCTTCTTTGTACCTACAAAAAGAACTGTACCACCTTCTGCTGCAATATCAGCTATTGCCTTGTAAGCCTCATCAACTTTACCTACTGACTTCTGTAAGTCAATGATGTAAATACCATTTCTCTCTGTGTAGATGTACTCTGCCATCTTAGGGTTCCATCTTCTTGTCTGATGTCCGAAGTGAACACCTGCCTCAAGTAACTGCTTCATTGAAATAACGCTCATTTGTATTACCTCCATTGGTTTTATATTTTTTCTTCCCTATACTTCACTTCACAGGAGAACCTTGAAGCGTGGCACCATTCCTGCAATCCGTATAGGTGCTTTCTGCTGAATATACAGTCAGCCTTGTTATAATAACATAAAAAAAATGCTTTTGCAAGCATTTTTTTCATAACCCAACAACTCATAGCATAAGTGACTCGACATCTAAACACTCCATCTAAACATAGCATCCTAACATAATATTTAAACATAGTATTTAAGCATATCATTTCATCCATATAATTAACGTGATATAATTGCTGCCACATCTTCATATGACATTCCTGTAGTAAATGTATATGTTCCTGTTCTTATTCTTGCTGCATAGCCGTTTTGCACAAGGTAAAGATTAAATGCTGATGCATCATCCACTACTCCCAACTCATACAGTTTCTGACTTACTGCTTCTGAATACATTCCACTTGTTATTGTAAACGTAATCTCGTTTCCTGATGATGTCTGGTTTTCTGTTGAAGGCTCCTTAGTATCAGGTTCTGCCGCAGTCGTTGTACTTTCTGTGGTTTGCTCCGATGCAGTGGTTGTATTTTCTGTAGCCGGTTCTGTTTTATCCGGTTCGGTAGTTGAATCTTCCGGATTTTGCTCTGCCCCAGTAGTTTCACTTTCCGTAGTTTTATCTTCCTTGTCCGACTCTGCTTCCGTGGTATTCTGTTCCTTGTTTTTAGAAGCATTTTCTGTAGTTGTCTGCTTCACATTTTCTCCTGACATAACCATGCCAAGCTCTCTTGCCCTGTCCATAATTTTACTGTCAGTTGTTCTATAGGAATATATAATCATCAGAACTATGGCTGTAAAACTAATACCGGTTCCCAGTCCTCTTAGATAGTATTTTAATTTCATTTTTTACCTCTGATAATATTTTATTTTTTAAATAAATCTATAACAAGTCTTACCTCGCCAATACCTATTCCAAGCTTTTTGGCTATTTCCATATTGGTACTTCCCGCCTTATGCATCTTAAGTATCTCTTCATTTCTGTTTCCTGCATCCTCTGATAACTCTCTGTTTCTTCTAATGTTGTCATTCTCCAGCTCAATTCTTTTTTCGGTATTCTGTTTTAAGTCAGCTTCTTTCTTTTCCTTTTTTTCCTGTTTTGCATTAAGCTCAGCTTTTTCAGCACGTTTCTTTGCGGCTGCCTGCTCTACTTTTTTTGCAACTGCAACCGACATATCATTTACCAGCGCCATTTTCTTTATACTAAGCTTTAATGCTTCTATGTCTCTTATTGTATCTTTAAGTGTGGCTTCCTTTTCATTTAGCATATTGTATAAAAACATAACCTCATTATGATTATTGTCTATCTTTTTTAATATGTCATCAGAATAGTTGCCTACTGCAAGTATCTTTTCATTTGCAATTTTGTCAAGTTCTATAGCGGCTTCTTCTATCTTTTCATCAATAACATTTGCCAGTTCCCTGTCAACTTCATCTCTTACAAGCTCCTCAGCAATCCTTTTTGTATTGCTGCTAAGCTCCTCGTCTACAGACTTTCCTCCAAGTTCAAACTTTTCTGATAAAATATAGGTTACTGCCACCAGTATTACTCCAATAACCAATATAACAATTTCTATTGCTTCCATAGTCTTATATTTTGACGTCAAATGCAGCTCTTTTCTTTACAGATACATTTCCGTCTTCTTCCTCTTTCTCTCTTTTTTTATTATGCTTACCATTTCGGTTGCCATCATACTCATTTTTTCCTTTTTCCTTTGCATCATACTTCTGCTCATTGTAATCAGCATTATCCTTTTTTATAACATTTTCCTGCTTATGCTGCAACTCCTTAATGTGATTTCCATAAAAATTAGTCTGGTCAATATTGGCCTTGTTATCTTGATTTGATTTCAAACCAGCAATATCCTGATTTCTCTGAACCACACCCTGCATTTCTACCGGTCTGATTGCCATACTGCTGCCTGCCTTTCTGCCTTATTATAATGGAAGCACTTTTATTTCACTCTTCACCCGCTTAAACTCACTGTGTATAATCTCTTTATGCACAAGAATATAGTCACCTGCCACAGTAACCTTTGTTCCCGGATAAACAGATTTTATTGCTCTTATCCTGGCATTTGTGTTTTCCTGAAGCAATTCCTCACATGCTTCTACCTCTGCCTCTTTTGTTTTTATTTCTGAATTATTTAAAACAATACTCTTTGTAAGCTGTGCCAACATTGGAACCTTGTCATCCTCAAGTATTCCCATATCTTTCTTTTTTCTAATCACAGTAAGTATCTGTGACATCTTTTCATTTTCCTTCTGCTTTTCTTCTATTTCGTCTTTTAGTTTTTTTACCTTATCTCTTATTGAAGGATCTGTTCCCACTTCTACACTTGTAGCAGCTCCCATAGACGAACCTATATTTGCTGCTTCTATAAGCGTTGTAGATCTTACATTTCCTCCTATGAGACTGGCATTTTTTCCTCTGACGTATATATCTCCCCTTGCTGATACATTACTGTTTATAATTGTGTCTGTTTCTACATAACCCTCTACATTTACATCAGCACTCTCTATAAATTTTGAGATAAGATTGCCTTTTGCACTGATATCACTTTTTCCCATACCCTGTATGCCACGGTGAAGTACAATATTTCCACCTGCCACAAGCTTACAGCCTTCTACAACACCAAATACTTCTATATTTCCATCTGCCTCAACGGAAAATCCTGTTCTGACGTTTCCCTTTATTGTAACACTTCCACTATACTTAATATCTCCCGTGGAATTGTCAACATCTGCCGGAACATCATAATTATCAGATACAAATACTTTATCCTTCTCCAGTGTGGCATGCCCGTCTACCTCAGCAATAAGCTGCAAACCATCCTCTGTAACAGATATGCCATTTCCGTATTTTAAAACAAGGCGGTTTACCTTTTTTGGTTTAACCATAACACCAAAAACATCTGTACCCGGTATTCCAGGGTCTTCCTTTGTAAGAACAGCAAGTACATCACCTTTTTTTATATTGCTTATATTGTTAAGATTATGAAAATCTACTGTACCATCTTCATTTAACTGTGGTTTTGCACGTCTGTCCGTCTGAAAATTATAAGTTATATATGCATCTTTTCCGTCAACTGGTTTTGTACCTTTTGCTATAACTACATTTTTACAGTATTCAGGATTTTCAAGGAACGCATCAATAACTGTTTCGTCCACGCCAAATGTTACTTTCTGACTTTCTATGGTTCTTATAATTTCTTCTTTACTCATTCTTGAACCATTTTCACTTGGCGGATAAAATCTTCCTATTGCATACATCTTATCTGCCGTTACCTTTATGGTGATAACCTCATCAAATTTATAACAACCTTTATTGCTGATAACTTCCTCTGCTGTCTCCTCACTGCTGATAAGTGCATTGAGCTTTACCAGGTCGTATTCCTTCACACCCATTTTATCTAAAAAGGCTGTTACCTCATCTATGGATAACTTTTCTCCGTTTCCCTCTGCCGGAAAGAACTTTACCGATACACTGTCATCACCATCTATTATCTTAAAATAACTGTTTTTATCTGCCATATATAACTCTCCTAGCCTTCATTATGTATATTAATTAAATATATAGCCTGCTATATCGCCAAGCTGTCCTTTCATTTTCTTAAGTGCTTTTGTATGAAGCTGTGAAACTCTTGACTCTGATACATCCATTATATTGCTAATCTCTTTTAATGTCATTTCTTCATAGTAATATAACAGAACAACTTTTTTTTCGTTGTCTGTCAGCATCTCCAAAGCTTCTGCCAGCATGCGCTTCATTTCACTTTTTTCCATTACCTGCTCCGGTTCTTCAAAGGTATTGCCTCTTATGGTATCAATTCCCTTTTCTCCGTTATTTTCGGCAAACTCATCCAAAGAAATTATATTTGTAATATTTGCCTGTCCCTGCCAGTTTGCATATTCTTCTTCCGAAATGCCTAATACGGCGGCAATCTGCTCATCGGATGCCGCCTGTCCTGTTTCAGTCTCTATTTTTGAAACGGCAGCTTCTATTTTTTTCTGTTTCTGTCTTAACGACCTTGGTATCCAGTCCATCTTCCTTATCTGGTCCAGTATTGCTCCTCTTATTCTAAGACTTGCATATGTTTCAAACTTTATACCTTTTCCATAATCAAATTTATCTATGGCATCTATCAGTCCAAATATTCCATAGCTGACTAAATCCTCGTATTCCACATTATAACCCAGATACATACTCAGTCTTCCGGCTACTATCTTAACCAGTGCAGAATACTCTATAATGATTTTTTCTCTTAAATCAGCATTTTTTGTTTCTGTATATTTCTCCCACAACTTATCCTTTTCTGTCTCTGTCATGTGTTACACTTCTCCCGTTTTATTTTTTATTTTACTCATTTGAATTTATTTCGTCTGTCTGCTCTCCCTCTGATGTTTCTGTTTTTTCTTTTTCTTCTCCATCTGCAGTTTCGTC
Source organism: uncultured Roseburia sp. (assembly GCA_945928585.1). Classification (GTDB taxonomy): domain Bacteria; phylum Bacillota; class Clostridia; order Lachnospirales; family Lachnospiraceae; genus CAG-303. The sequence goes on from CAMENQ010000012.1 coordinate 5,812, forward strand.
AGTGTCACCTTCTGTTGATTCTTCATCAGGTTCCTCTATAACAAAATTTTTCTCACATATGATTTTTAATATCAGACCTGCTATGTAAAAAATCAGCAGTGAAATCAATGTGATTATCATAATATTAAGCGTATCATATCTGTTTATTATTGTTATTATGGAGGCAACCAATCCTGCCACCAGTGAAACTATAGCCGGAATATATTTTAGTCTATCCTTCACTTCTATGACCTCTTTTATATCTCTTTTAATGGTTTACCGATAGATTTTATAGTAAACACTCCATCCTCAGATCTGATTACTACTGTTCTACCGTAATTTAATCCCGTATCTTCTGCCAAAAGAGGAATTCCCAGTTCTGCAAGCTTTTTCTTGCAGGCTGCTACATTATGATCCCCTACCCTGAGTGCTGAATTTGTCTCTGATGACGCATATTGAAACATATTTGCTCCACCGGCTATCTTAGCTACAATTCTGCTTTTTACAGCTCCTAATTCTACCATAAGTCTGACTGTCTCCACTATCCCTGTATCTGCAAATTTTGCTATATTACTGTTATTTTTAATGGCTGTACTATCAGGCAGCATAATGTGTGCCAGTCCTGTTACTTTAGTAGTTTTATCATATAATGCCACTCCTACACATGAACCCAAACCTAATGTAGTTAAGCTGTCAGGATATTTGCAGACTTTAAGGTCTGCCATGCTTACTTTTATAACTTCACCCATATATATGACCAGCCTTTCCGGATAAAATCTTTTGCTATACTCCTAATGATTTCAAAATCACATCATACGACTCTAATTCAGGTATAAGAACAAAATATCCGTCTATAGCTGTCTCATCGTCAAATCTGGTTTCTATCAAAAGTACCTTGTCACCTATCTTACCAAACTCTATGGCAGGTATACTTAAAATAGCAGCTGCCATATCTATCTGAAGACTAGGAACACTTGATATTATCTTAAGTCTTGTTAAATCTGAAAGTGCTGAAAGATATGCACCTGTAATTATATTTCCTATCTCATTTAAAGCTGAAAGCTGTATCTCATTAAATTCCGTACCTTTATCCTCTGGCTTTATATCCATTCCCATAAGCTTTCCTACGAGATTTCTTGCTGATTCTACTTCCAACAGGAACATCATCATTCCATTGACATCCCCTTCAAGCATAAGAAGAATGCCAACCATCTCTGTTTCCTCACTGCCCATAACACTTGCAATATCAGAAAAGCCTAAAAGTTCAACCTTTGGAACCTTCATATCAATCTTTGCATTTATAAGCTTTGCAAGAGCTGTAGTTGCATTACCTGCTCCAATATTACCAATCTCTTTAAGTACATCAAACTGTACAGTATCTATATTTTCTAAATCTATTCTTGCCATACTTTTCATGCCCTTTCCAAAAATGCAGATTATGAGAAGCCCAGTGACTTCCCATAATCTATCATTTTTAAGTGTACCGGATTCGTTAGTTTATATCTTCAAAAATAAAGTTTACGTTTAAAAGTGATATAAGGCTTCCCTGATTTTTTCCTACCGCACTTATATGTCTCTTTTCGTATTTACCATTCTGAATCTTTTCAATATTATCGCTTTCCAGTGAAACTACTTCTTTTACATTGTCAACTACTATACCAAGAGCTTCATGCTGAGCCGGTTTTAAAATAATTATACGTGTCTTGTCCGTAAACTCGTCATCCTCAAGTCCAAACTTTCTTCTCAGACTCATAACAGGAACAACTTCGCCTCTTAAGTTTATAACACCTCTGAAAAACGGCTGTGCGTTTGGCACTCTTGTAATGTTCTGCATTCGGATTATATTGTCAACATACTTTATATCTATACCGTACTGCTCTATTCCTAAGTCTACTACTATGTACTGAGTTGACTGGTTGTCTATTAAATTCTCCTCCATAACTCTATACCTCCATTATATTAATGTATTTGCATCAAGAATTAATGCAACATCACCATTTCCAAGAATAGTTGCACCACTGATAAGCTTGTTACCGCTGTCAATATAACTGCCAAGTGACTTAATAACGATTTCCTGCTGTCCTATAAGTCTGTCTACAACAAGACCTGCCTGCTTGTCGCCTTTCTTAATGATAACAACAATAAGATTATCATCATCTTCTTCATTCTTCTCTATATCAAGTATTTCATGAAGTCTTATAATAGGAATTACATTACCTCTAAGGTTTATAACCTCCTTAGATTGAACGTACTTAATGTCTGTCTTTAATACGTCCTCAATAGCCTGAATAGAATCAAGTGATATGGCATATTTCTCATCTCCTATTTCAACCATAAGAGCCTGTATAATGGCAAGTGTAAGTGGAAGTCTGATAGAGAAAATGCTTCCTTCTCCAAGTGTAGTCTTAACCTCAATAGCTCCTCCAAGGGATTCTATCTTTGTCTTAACAACATCAAGTCCAACACCTCTTCCTGAAACATCTGATACAACCTTTGCTGTAGAGAAACTTGGTCTGAAAAGCAAATCAATAATTTCCTTTTCTGTCATTGTATCAGCCTGCTCCTGAGTGATTGTTCCCTTTTCAACAGCCTTGTTTCTTACTGACTCTACATCGATTCCGTTACCGTCATCACCTACTTCGATAACTACGTTATTTCCATCCTGGAATGCGTTTAATATAATGCTTCCTACAGGATCCTTTCCTCTTTCTTTTCTTACTTCTTCACTTTCAAGACCATGGTCTGCTGAGTTTCTGAGTAAGTGCATAAGAGGGTCTCCCAATTCATCAATAACAGTTCTGTCAAGTTCTGTGTCCTCACCTGTCATAGTAAGTTTCATCTGCTTATTAAGCTTCTTTGAAAGATCTCTTACCATCTTAGGGAACTTCTGTGTAACTGTTTCAATCGGCATCATTCTGACTTTCATAACTGACTCATGAAGATTTGTGGTAACTCTCTCAAGATACTCTATCTGCTCATTAAAGCCGCTGTTTTTCTCTTGAGCGTCTGTATTGCTGGCAGAGACAAGTCCATTCTTTGCAATAATAAGCTCTGACACTAAGTTCATAAGTACATCCAACTTCTCTATGTCTACTCTGATTGTTCTGTTTACTACAGGCTTTCCTGAATTTGATTTAGCCGGTGTGGAAGCTTTCTTTTCCTGTGCCTTTACTGGTGTGTTTTCCACCTTGGCAACTTCTACTGTTTCTGCCTTTTCCTCTTTCTTTTCCTCATGCTCTGCTGATTTCGGCTCTTCTGTTGCAACAGGCTTAGGAACCTCTGTTATGGCTACTGTATCTACACCTTTTATCTCTGATACATTTTCTACTGCCTTTGTTACTGTATCTTTATCTGATTCTGTAACAAATACTACAGTAAAATCAAAGTCAAACTTTTCATCCTCTATATCCTGAACAGAAGGATCTGATTTTATAACCTCGCCAAGTTCCTCAAGTGCCTTAAACACAAGAAATGCCCTAGCTGCCTTTAAAATACAGTTTTCATCTACGTGAACACTTATTTTAAATACATTCATTTTCTTTGTAAGTGCTTCTGATATGGCATTTATCTCAAATTCGTCAAGCTTAATGTCACCTTTGACAGCTGTATCTGATGAAGTTTTCTGTTCTTCCTTTGGTGCAGCTTCTTTTTTCTCTTCCTTTGCAGTTTCTCCGTTAGCACCTTCCAGGAAACCGTTTAAAAGCTTAATGATAGGCTCGTTATCATTTTCACCTTCCTCTGTGGTGTTTACGATTTCATCCAGATATGCTTCCACTGCATCAAGACACTGGAAAAGTACATCTACCATACTGCTTGTGACTTTGACTGTCCCGTTTCTAACCTCTGAAAACACATTTTCCATCATATGGGTCAAATGCTGCATTCTCTTATATCCCATAGTACCTGCCATTCCCTTTAAGGAATGAGCTGCCCTGAATATTTCATTTATTGTATCAGCATTTTCAGGTTCCTGTTCGAGAACCATGATATTATCACTAAGATTCTGTATATGTTCTCTTGTTTCATCAATAAATATCTCTAAGTACTGGCTAACGTCCATTGTTTAGCACCCCCACGTTTTTAATGATAGCGTCGGCTATCTGCTCTAAAGGCTGTACCTCGTCAGACAGCTTTGCCTCTGCAACGGCTTTCGGCATACCATAAACTACAGAAGTTGCAGCGTCCTGAGAAATAACATATATAGCATTTTTTTCTCCTAACTGTCCTATACCTGCAGTTCCATCTGCCCCCATACCTGTAAGAACTACACATGTAATTTCATCATAAGATGAATCCATAAGTGATTCATACATAATATCGGCACATGGTTTCAGGCCTCCTCTTGCCGGTTCGTTTGTTATAACTATAATATTATCTTTACCCTGTTTATTAATACGCATCTGTGTTCCGCCCGGTGCAATGTAAACCCATCCCTTTTTAAGAACATCACCATCAGCAGCTTCCTTTACGTTTACCTTACTCATTTCATTGAGTCTTTGTGCAAGGGAATTGGTGAAGCCCTTAGGCATATGTTGTACCAAAAGCATCGGTGCATCCATATCAGCCGGAAGTTTTGGAATTACCGACTGTAAAGATCTCGGTCCTCCTGTTGAGCAGGCGAGTGCAACAAGCTTATTCTTTCCTGCTTTGCTTCCACTAAGACTTTTGTGCGGTTTATAAACAGTTTTTGTCATCTGTCCCGGTATCTTGCCTGTCATAGGTGATGCAACGTTAGTATTTTTACTAACTCTAAGACTTCCAAAATCAACCGGTGAATCGGTCTTATTCCGGACAGCAGCAGTCTTTGGTTCATCTATGTCAAGTCCTGTCGCCAGACATAACTTTTCTAATAATCGCTCCTTAAAGGATCCGCTTTTTGCCTCAATGTAATTTTCAGGCTTGGTTACAAAATCAAATGCACCTCTTTCCAATGCTATAATAGTTTCATTTGCACCTTCCTTTGTAAGTGTGCTTACCATAAGCACTGTGGCTCTTATTCTGTTTTTCTGAAGCTGTTCCAGAAGCTCCAGTCCATTCATCTTTGGCATATTAATGTCTAATATTACGCAGTCATATGATGCATGGTTTTTAACAATAAGATCAAGCCCTTCAAGTCCATTACAAGCTAAATCTTTCACCTCAAAGCGTTTATCTGAATTAATTATATCAGAAATAAGCCTTCTCATAAGTGCAGAGTCATCACATATTAAAATTTTTTTTGTCATCTATAATTACCACCCTTTCCTTACGCCTGCTTTTGCCTCTGACGGCGTTCTTCTTCAAAAATATACTTTATCAGAGATTCTCTTACTCCTCCCTGCATATTTATAAATTCAACTCTGTGTTCAAACAATCCCTCTCTGCTCCTTGCCTCATAGCTCATAATAACTTTGCCAAGAAGTCCGTAGGTTTTAGACTTATCCTCATATGTTATTTCCAGAACAATAAAAATTTCCTTATCTTTTTCCAGATATTCTTCTGATACAAATCTTATTCCACCACCGCTTATGTCAAGTGCGGTTCCCTCTCTGAAATCATCTGCTTCGATAAGCATATTATTGTTTTGGGCATATTCATCTATTTCTTCCTCTAAAATTTTTCTGTATTTTATGTCAATAACACATCCAAGTCTGAAATACTGTCTTCTCTGATATTTTTTAAGACTTGATATCAGTTCTACCACCAGAATAAATATCTGGCCTTCCTTATATCTGTCAGTAACTATCAGTCGTCCCTGATACAATCCTTTGGAAGTGTAAAAGCAGGCATCCAATCTTGTATTTATTGGCAGTGGAATAACCTTTCCCTGCTCCATCGGCATACCTATCTTCATTTTGTCATCATCTATGATATCTACTATCTGACTTATGTACATACGCCTGCCCTTGGCATCGTCTATATTTTCCGCCGCTGCCGATCTTGTCAGTTCTATTTTATTTCCCACACCTAATACCTTTGATATCATTGCCACACCTCCGTTTCGTTAATCTGCTTTTTTCTCTTTATTTTTTAACATTCTCAAAATTGCAGATGCCAATCCTTTATTTTTTTTATCCTCCACAGCAGACTTTCCATTTAAGAGTCCGTCTGCCAGACTTGAAAAATGCTTCGATGCTGTAGAATTAGGATAAATTAAAGATACCGGCTTTTGCTGCATTACAGCCTTACCTACATTATCATCCTTTGGAACGATTCCTAAAAAATTTAATTTTATATTTAAGAATTTGCTTACTACAACATTAAGCTTATTATATAAATTAACACCCTCCTCGTGATTTGAAACTCTGTTTGCTATCATGTGTATGGTCGTGTTTTCCCTTTCAAAACCTGCCCTTACATTAAGTGCCTTCAAAAGTGCATATGCATCTGTAATGGATGTAGGCTCCGGCGTTGCCACAAGAAGGACCTCGCTGCTTGATGCAACAAATCCAAGAACGCTGTCCGATATACCTGCACCTGTATCGACTATTATAATGTCTGCCATGCCTTCAAGTTCTCTAAGCTTATATACAAGATAATTTATCTGGTCATAACTTAAATTTCCAAGTCCGTTTATTCCTGAACCTCCTGAAATAAAGCCTATATCCATAGGTCCTTTTACTATAATATCCTTTATGTTCTTTCCTCTGTATATCATATCAGCCAAATTATACTTTGGAATGGCTCCAAACATAACTTCTATGTTTGCAAGTCCAAAATCCGCATCAAAAATGATAACAGATTTACCCTGCTTTCTGAATTGTATGGCAAGATTTATAGACACGCTTGTCTTTCCTACTCCGCCTTTTCCACTTGTGACAGTTATTATTCTGGCTTGCCCGGCTTCAGTCTGATTATTCTGTTTTATTATGTTTCTTAAGTTTTGTGCCTGATCCATTTAAAACCTTTTCCTTTCTTTTATTCACTACAGCTTTCCTTACTCGTTACTTCCCAAAAGACTTCTGGCTATCTTTTGCGGATCAAGTAAACTTATATCATCAGGAACAACCTGTCCACTTGTCACATAGGATATATTTACGCCTGTATTCAGCTTCATATTAAGTATATTTCCCAGACAGGACGTTTCATCCAGCTTTGTAAAAATAATATTATAATTTTTTACCTGATTAAATGCTTCATTTATTTTAATTAAATCCTTATACTTAGTGGCTGCACTAAGTACAAGATATACTTCCTTTACTGTATTGTCATCAACTCTGGAGTCATTGACTAAATGTGTAATTTCATTACACTGTTCATTATTTTTATGTGATCTTCCTGCTGTATCAACCAGAACCAAATCATAATCCTTATATGTTTCCACAGCCTGATTAAACTCCTCTATAGTATATATAACCTGTAATGGCACATCCAGTATTCCTGCGTATGTCCTAAGCTGCTCCACTGCCGCTATTCTAAAAGTATCTGATGTAATAAGTGCCACCTTAAGCTTTTTTTCCAACTTAAAATATGATGCCAGCTTTGCAATGGTTGTAGTTTTTCCAACTCCTGTAGGTCCCAAAAAGAAAACAAGCTTTCTTTTTCCTTCTTCCATCTCAATCGACTTCGGCTGACCTATCTTTAATATAATTTTCTGATATACTGCTGCCAATATACTGTCAACTGTTGATTCCTTCTTTAGAGATGTCTGTATTTCTCCAATAATCTGATTAACATACTTTTCATCTACTTCATTATCTATAAGCTGATTATAGATAAGCTTTATAAATTTAAGGTTTGTATTTTCCTCTCTGCTTTCATCTGCAGACTCCTGCACATCCTTATTAATTTCCTCTTTCTCTGTATATTCAGCAGACTTCATTCTGTTTTCAAGCATCGTCTGAAGACTGTTCAGTTTTTCTTCTATTACATTTGCAGATGGCTCCATAGCATAGCTTCCTGAGCTTTTGTATGCATTATCCACTGCAACATTTATCTTTGGCAGTTGTGGAATAGGTGCTGTAACATGCTGGGGTTCTTCTATTGCTGCTGTTACTTCAACATAATTCTTTTTGAATAACCTTGAAATTCCCCTGTGTTTAATTGTCTTTATATTAAGCACGACAGCACTGCTCCCCATCTCATCCTTTGCTTTTATGATGGCCTCTGCCTCTGTCTCTGCCTGAAATTTCTTGATTATCATAAATTCATGCTTCTCCTTCCATGTTATGCAATACTTACCATTCCAACTGACTGTAATTCTACGTTTGAATCTATCTCATTGTATGAAACAACTATTAAATCTTTATAGTAATCCTGTGTCAGTTTCTTATAATACATTCTTACAATAGGTGATGTAACAATAATAGGTATTTTCCCCATATCTTCCATCTTTTTTATCTCTGCTTCCGTACTCTTTAATATCTTTTGGTTTATTTCCGGATCAAGAGCTATATATGAACCCTGCTCTGTCTGCTTTACAGCTCCCATAATCTGCTGCTCAATGGCAGGATCCAGCGTAACTACAGTAGTAGTTTCATTTGGTGCAAAAAATCTGTTTGAAATTGCCCTCTTGAGACTTTGTCTTACATACTCCGTAAGTACATCTGTATCTCTTGTTACCACTGCATGGTCTGCAAGTGTTTCAAATATCGTAAGTAAATCTCTTATAGAAATACCTTCCCTTAAAAGATTCTGCAGAACCTTCTGTATTTCTCCCACTCCCAAAAGCTTAGGTACAAGCTCGTCAATAAGAGTAGGATTTGTTTCCTTGACATTTGATATAAGATTTTGCACATCCTGTCTTGTAAGAAGCTCATCAATATACGTTCTTACTATTTCAGTAAGATGTGTTGCTATAATAGACGGAGGATCTACTACTGTATAACCCAGAGCCTCTGCTCTTTCTCTCTGTGCTTCCGTTATCCAGATAGCCGGCAGATGAAATGATGGCTCAAAGGTAGGTATTCCTGATATTTCCTCCTCCACATTTCCGGGATTCATTGCCATATAATGGTCAAAAAGGATTTCACCTTCACTAACCTTTATTCCTTTTATTTTTATTATGTACTGGTTTGGATTAAGCTGAATGTTATCCCTCATACGGATAATAGGCACAACCGTTCCAAGTTCAAGTGCTATCTGACGTCGTATCATAACTACCCTGTCTATAAGATCTCCTCCCTGATTTACATCAGCCAGGGGAATAATTCCGTAACCAAATTCAAGTTCAATTGGGTCAACCTGCAAAAGTGACACAACATTTTCAGGCTTTCTTATTTCATCAGCCTGCTCCTGTTCAGTATCCACTTCCTCCTCAATTTCAGCCCTGCCCTCTGCATCTCTCATTCTGAAACCTAAATATATGCAGAGACCTCCAAGTGGTACGAAAACGTATATAGGAAGTTCTGTAATAACACCAAGAACAGCCAGCACCACACCTACTGCCCAAAGTACCTTTGGTATGGCAAAAAGCTGTGAAAACACTACATCTCCCAATTCAGACTCATCTGAATTTTTCGTAACAAGAATACCTGTCGCCAAAGATATAGCCAAAGACGGAATAGCGCTTACCAGACCATCTCCAATAGTAAGCAGCGTATAACGATTTATTGCTTCAGAAATTTCCATTCCGTTCATAAGCACACCCATTAAAAGACCGCCTACGAAATTTATAACTGTAATGATAAGACCGGCAATGGCATCTCCTTTAACATACTTAACAGCACCATCCATAGCTCCGTAAAATGCTGATTCCTGCTGCAATTTTGCACGTCTTTCCTGCGCCTGCTTATCAGTGATTGCTCCCGTATTTAAATCTGCATCTATAGCCATCTGTTTACCAGGCATAGCATCCAGTGTAAATCTGGCTGTAACCTCAGCGACTCTTTCAGAACCCTTAT
>CAMENQ010000013.1 GCA_945928585.1 uncultured Roseburia sp.
AGCGAAAGAGGTGAAGATATGAACGAAGTTTTGATTGTTATTCCTGCATATAATGAGCAGGATAATATAAAGCGTGTGGTGGACAATCTTATAGAAAATTATCCACAATATGATTATATTGTGGTTAATGACGGTTCAAGAGATCACACCAGAAGGATTTGCAGGGAAAACGGGTATAAATTATTAGATCTTCCGGTAAATTTAGGTTTAGCAGGCGGATTTCAGGCAGGAATGAAATATGCTTACAGGGCAGGATATAAATATGCCATTCAGTTTGATGCAGATGGTCAGCACAGACCGGAATATATTGAACCAATAGTAAAAAAAATGGACGAAGGTTATGACATTGTAATAGGCTCAAGATTTGTAAGTGAAAAAAAACCTTTTTCAATGCGAATGCTGGGTAGCAGGCTTATATCGACAGCCATAAAAATAACAACAGGAAAAAGAATAAAGGATCCGACATCGGGTATGAGAATGTTTAACAGGAAGATAATGAAGGAGTGTGCATTAAATATAAATTATGGGCCTGAACCAGACACAGTATCCTTCCTGATTAAAAATGGAGCAACAGTGGCAGAGGTACAGGCAGAAATGGATGAGAGAATAGCAGGTCAAAGTTATCTTACGGCATTTAAATCTATTTCTTATATGACGAGAATGCTTACATCAATTTTAATAATACAGAACTTTAGAAAAAGAAGATAATATTAGGAGGCAACACTGATTATCAGGTTGAAATGTATATGACACCATTATTTAGAGTAGTTTTGATAGTTGCGTCTTTATTGACGCTGACAGGAATAGTAAGAAAAGTCAGAAATGCAAAAGTAGAGATAGAGACTTCTATTTTCTGGATAGGATTTTCGGCACTGCTTTTAATACTCAGCATATTTCCTAAGATAGCAGAGGTAATAGCTGATTTACTGGGAATTTACTCAACGGTAAACTTCATATTTTTATTTGTAATATTTGTTTTGCTGGTACACCAGTTTACAAATTCCATAAAAATATCCCAGATGGAGAATAAGCTTAAGGAACTTACACAGGAAATAGCCGTCAGGGAACTTAGAAAAAAGGATTTGGAAAAAAGGGAGGAAGAAAAATGAAAAAGCTTTTGATTACAGGATGTAACGGACAGCTTGGACGTGCAGTTAATAATTTATATAAGGACAGAAAAGACATAGAACTTGTAAACACAGATATTTTTGAGGCAGAGGGAGTAAGGGCACTGGATATTTCAGATATAGACAGTGTACTGGAACTTGTGAGAGAAGTAAAACCATATGCAATCATTAACTGTGCTGCACATACTAATGTGGACGGCTGTGAAAAGGAAGTGGACAGCGCATATAAGATAAATGCCATAGGCCCGAGAAATTTAAGCATTGCAGCAAACGAAACAGGTGCAAAGATGGTACACATTTCCACAGATTATGTATTTGGCGGAAATGTTACAAGACCATATATTGAATTTGATGATACAAATCCACAGGGGATGTATGGAAAAACTAAGCTTGAGGGAGAAAAATTCGTAAAGCAGTTTGCAGGAAAATATTTCATCATAAGAACGGCATGGCTGTATGGAGATGGAAAAAATTTTGTAAAGACAATGTTAAGACTGTCAGAAACAAACGATGAAATAAGCGTTGTAAATGACCAGATAGGTTCACCTACAAGCACTAAGGTTTTAGCGGACATAATAGATAATCTTGTATGGACTGATAATTATGGTACATTTCACGGAACCTGTGAGGGACAGTGCAGCTGGGCAGAATTTACTGAGGAAATATTCAGACTCAAGGGAATAAAAACAAAGGTAAAAAAGATAACAAGTGAAGAATACGCAGCAATGTATCCTGCATCAGCAAAGAGACCGGCATATTCTGTGCTTGATAATTATATGCTAAGACTCACAAGCGGATATGTAGCACAGGATTGGAAGGATGCAATAAAAGATTATTTAGGAGAGTAAATTCATATGAAAAAGATTATTGCTGTCATAGTTCTTGCAGTATTATTAGGAGCCTGTGGTTTTGGACTGATTAATAATTCAAGAATGAATGTTACGGAAGTGACAGGATTTCAAAGTGACAAGACGTTAGATAAATCAGATTTTTATGATATTGTCAATTATTCTGTGGCAGGAGACAGATTTAGCCAAAATGGAGATGATCCTAGATTTTTTGTCACTAATTTTTATATGAAGGTGGAAAGCCTGAAGATAGTATTAAGTGAACCACTGGAAGAAAATACACTTATAGAGTTATATTATGACAAATTCTGTACAACAAAATACGGACATAAGGGTGATACTGAAATCTATGTGGATACGGAAAAAACAGATTTTTGTTCAGCGATAAGGGTAGATATAAACGGTGATTTCTCCTTTGACCACATAGAGCTTAGCAGAAGTGATTTTGATATTGTTCAGGTTGGAAAAAGTGATATTTCAATATGGGCATATGTAGTGGCAGGGATACTTTCTGTATCTATAGCAGTAGGTATAATATATGGATATGATGCTTTGGAAAAAATAAAGGACAGGCTGTTAAAACTTAAAAATTACAAGGGAAAGATATTTTCCGACAAGAAAAATATATACAGGCTGATTGTGACAGTGACTTATCTTGCAGGTATGACGGGCATTGTTATTCTCATTAAGGATGAGTATATTAAGCTTTTAGCGGCGGCCATTATAACCATAGCCTTTGCAGTAATGATTAATGTATTTAATATATACAAAAATATGGCAGGTATAGCTTTTGTTACTGTTATGGTGACAGGCATGTGCTATATATTTACACTGCCTGTAGGCGCCCTTGTTTCATTTGATGACGAATTTCATTATAAAAATTCAGTAAGGTTTTCCCATGCCTTTGAGGACTATGTAACAGAGGCTGATGAATATATATATGGAAGACTTATAACTGAAAAATATAATCAGGATATTGTTTCAGATAATTTGGTACAACTGGAAAATTTATATGAGCTTGGCGCAGTAAGTAAGGATGGCGGAGTAACTACAGATGCTTACAAAACATTATCTTATATACCGGCAGGAACAGCGATGTTTATTGCAAGAGGATTGGGCTGTTCCTTCCTTGGAGTATTTTATGCAGGAAAGTTTGGAAATCTTTTTGTGTATGCATTGTTAATATATTTTGCCATCAGAAGAATAAAGTCAGGAAAGCTTATACTGGCTACAGTAGCATTATTCCCGACAAATATTTTTCTGGCAGCCTCCTATACATATGATATATGGCTTACAGGCTTTACACTGTTTGGCGTAGCATATATAATCGGAGTTCTTCAGGATAGGTTTAAAGGTCAGAATGTCAGCATAAAGGATATGGCACTGATATTAGGCGCCTTTACCTTAGGCTTTGCACCTAAGGCAGTATACTTTCCGCTGTTTTTGCTTGTGTTTCTTATACCGGCAGAAAGCTTTAAGAATAAAAAAATATGCAGAAATATGTGGATAGTTACGTGTGTATGTATTTTATTTGTACTTATGACTTTTATGCTGCCGTTTGTTGTAGAAGGCCCGGGAGAAGGAGATTTAAGAGGCGGAGGGGATGTTAATTCAATAAAGCAGGTAAGCTTTATTTTGGAAAATCCTTTTGAATATACAAAAATACTGTTAAATCATATAAAGATGTATATCAGTCCCGGAAATCAGACAGAAACTGTTGGAAGTCTGGGCTATATGGGAAATACAACACATTTTGTGATTATAATGATGTTACTGGTGCTGTTTTCAGTTGCAGACAGAAATGAAACAGATATTATGGTGAATAACTGGAAGTCAAAGCTTTGGTCATCATTTGCCTTATTTGCGGCTGTTGTACTTGTATCTACTGCATTATATATATCATTTACACCGGTTGGAAGTAAATTAATAAACGGATGCCAGTACAGATACCTTACTCCGCTTGTTTTTCCACTGATGTATTTTGTGTTTAACATAAAAACAGATAACAGCAGGATTAATAAAAATATATTAGGAATAGTATGTGTGACAGCTATGGTGTTTATATTATACAATGATGCATGGAAACTTTGGATAAGTCTGTATTAATAATAAATAGTTTGACATATTATCGGAATGTGGTATATTAATATAGAAAAAAGCCAATAGGTAACTTATTTGGGAAAGGAATATATAAATTATGAGAACATACTTAGTAACAGGTGGAGCCGGATTTATAGGTTCAAACTACATTCATTATATGTTTAAAAAATATGACAACGAAATCAGAATAATAAATGTAGACAAGCTTACCTACGCAGGTAATCTTGAAAATCTTAAGGATATTGAAAACAGGGATAACTATACTTTTGTAAAAGCTGATATATGTGATAAGGAAGCTATTATGAAGATATTTGAGGAAAATGATATTGACAGAGTAGTTCATTTTGCAGCAGAAAGCCATGTAGACAGAAGTATTAAAAATCCTGAGGTTTTTGTTCAGACAAATGTACTTGGTACAGCTGTTATGCTTAATTGTGCAAAGGCTGCATGGGAGCTTCCTGACGGTACTTTTAAGGAAAACAAGAAGTTTCTTCACGTATCTACAGATGAGGTATATGGTTCTCTTCCGGATGATGATAATGCATTCTTCTATGAGACAACACCATATGACCCACACAGCCCATATTCAGCCAGCAAGGCATCTTCAGATATGCTTGTAAAGGCATATATGGACACATACAAGTTCCCTGCAAATATTACAAACTGCAGTAATAACTATGGCCCATACCAGTTCCCGGAGAAGCTTATACCACTTATTATAAATAATGCACTTAATGGAAAGAAGCTTCCTGTATACGGCGACGGAAAAAATGTAAGAGACTGGTTATATGTTGAAGATCATGCAAAGGCTATAGATATGGTTCAGGAGCAGGGTAAGCTTTTTGAAACATATAATATTGGCGGACATAATGAAAAGCAGAATATAGAAATTATACACATTATTCTTGATACACTTCAGGAAATGCTTCCGGAAGGCGACAAGAAAAAAGAATACATTAATGAAAATCTTATCACATATGTTGAAGACAGAAAAGGTCATGACAGAAGATATGCCATTGCACCTGATAAAATCAAGGAGGCTATCGGATGGTATCCTGAAACAATGTTCAAGGATGGCATAAAGAAGACAATAGCATGGTTCTTTGAGCATGAGGATTGGATGAAGAATGTCACAAGCGGTGATTATCAGAAGTACTATGAGGATATGTACAAGGATAAATAAATGACATTAAAAAAAGTTTAAGATATATATACATAAAGACGATAACAGACAGAGGTTTGTTATCGTTTTTATGCTTTGAAGGAGATTGTAAATATGGAACTTAAAAATAAAAAGATTCTAACAATGCTGATTATATGTATAATGTTTTTTAATGCTGCAGGATGCTCAAAATCCGGTGAAAATCAGGACAATAATATTAATGACGTGGAAGAAACGAAGGAAAGGCAGCAGACTATATTTAAAATGGAGAGTCTGTGCAGCGGTGATGCAAAGCTTATAGGAAGTAACACAGTCGTTACGGGAGTAGGCGGTAAACTGACATTTATACAAAACGGTATGATAGTAAAGCAATATGATGAATATAGTGTATACTGGCTAGATGTAATCAGTGATGAAGGGCTTATAGTATATTCAAACTGGGATAAGCAGGTGTGTATTTTAAGATATGATAAGGAGTATAACATTTTATCAAATGATGTGTGTTTTGAGATACAGGAGGATTTAGGGATAGACCCTGCGGTATGTAAGGTGGAAAATGAATACTATATTACTGTTACACATATTACAGGTAAAATAAACAATGGGGATATAAATGGAGAAAATGGAAAATATACCATTAGTATGTATAAATCTCTTAACCTTACGGAATGGGAAAAGGTATCGGATGTAATAACACTTGATAACAATCTGGAAGATGTGGATTTAAACTATTTTAACAAAAAGCTTTATATTACATATGAGAAGGAAACAGCTGATAAATGCAATTCATCAATAAATCTTCTTATATCATCTGACGGAGGTGTAACCTTTCAAGAAAATAAAACACTGGTAAAGGAAAATGCAGATAATGAGCCTGCAAGCATATTTTATATGAATGGAGATTATTATCTTTTTTACAGCAGTGATATAGAAAATAAGGGGGAATCCTATGAAAAGGCAGCTATGTATATGCAGTGCTATAATGATGACTTTTCAGTGAAGGATGAACCTGTCAGACTTAGATGCAGGTATGGAGACGGAATACTTCTGTATGATGTCATATGGGAAAATGATGATTTATACTGTCTGTTTGCAGGAAACTATGTGACACAGAATAATCTTGTTCTGGAAAGACTTAATGTAGCAGGCAGATAAAAAAACTTGAGAAATCGAGAAAATAGTAAAAATGAGATTATATAAAAATCAGATTTTTAAAGATAATATTGTTAATTACAGGAAATAGTGATATAATCAAGTTAATTATGCAATGAAACAGAGCATAAAAGATATGAAAATTATAATAATGGAGGAAATACAGAAATGAAGGGAATTATTTTGGCAGGCGGTTCAGGAACCAGACTTTATCCACTTACAAAGGCTATCTCAAAGCAGATTATGCCTGTATATGACAAGCCTATGATTTATTATCCGTTATCAACACTTATGTTAGCCGGCATAAGAGAGGTGCTTATTATATCAACACCTAGGGATTTACCTGTTTTTAAGGAGCTTTTAGGCAGTGGAGAACAGTTAGGAATGAGATTTGAATATGCAGTTCAGGAAACACCAAGAGGACTTGCAGATGCATTTATAGTAGGAGAGAAGTTCATTGGCAATGACAATGTTGCTCTTGTACTGGGAGATAACATATTCTATGGACAAAGCTTTTCAAAGGTGCTTTTAAATGCAGCAAAGCGTGAAAAGGGAGCAACCATATTCGGATATTATGTAAAAGATCCAAGAGAATACGGCGTAGTTGAGTTTGATGAAAACGGTAAGGCACTTTCTATCGAGGAAAAACCGGCTAATCCAAAGTCAAACTATGCAGTTCCGGGACTTTACTTCTATGATAATGATGTAGTGGAAATAGCAAAAAATGTTAAGCCGTCAGCCAGAGGAGAAATAGAAATCACATCTGTAAATAATGAGTATTTAAGACGTGGAGACCTTCATGTGGAGACACTTGGACGTGGTTTTGCATGGCTTGATACAGGAAATCATGATATGCTTCTTGCAGCAGCAGACTTTGTATCTGCATTCCAGAAGAGACAGGGACTTTATATTTCATGTATTGAGGAGATTGCATATAAGAGAGGGTTTATAGATGCCGAGCAGCTTAAGAAGCTTGCCGAGCCTCTTATGAAGACTGAGTATGGACAGTATATTATGGATGTGGCTAACGGATTATAAGTTAGTGATCTAAATGAAAGGAAAAGAAAAATGGGAAAAATAACAGTAGAGACTTGTGATATAGAAGGACTTAAAATCATTACTCCGACAGTATTTGGAGATGAGAGAGGATACTTTATGGAAACTTATAATTATAACGATTATAAGGAAGCAGGTATAGACATGGAGTTTGTACAGGACAATCAGTCAGCGTCAAAGAAGGGCGTTTTAAGAGGACTTCATTTCCAAATAAACTATCCCCAGGACAAGCTGGTGCGCGTAATAAACGGTGAGGTGTTTGATGTGGCAGTGGATTTACGTCCCGGTTCAGAAACATACGGCAAGTGGTTTGGTGTAATTCTTTCAGCAGAAAACAAAAAACAGTTTTTTATACCTAAAAACTTTGCACATGGATTTATAGTATTGTCTGATTATGCTGAGTTTGCATATAAGTGTACTGATTTTTATCATCCAAATGACGAGGGTGGTCTTAAGTGGGATGACCCTGAAATAGGAGTAAAATGGCCTATGCCTGAGGGGATGACAAAGGACGATTTAACTATTTCTGATAAGGATCAGAAATGGGGTGGAATAAAGGATTTAAAGGTAAAATAGTAATGAATTTATTAAAAGAGATAATAAGCAACCGAAAGCTTTTGTTTAAGCTGGCAAAAAATGATTTTAAAACAAAATATGCAGGCTCATATCTTGGCATTTTTTGGGCGTTTGTGCAGCCGGTAGTAACTATAGCCATATATGTATTTGTATTTCAGGTTGGTTTTAGAGCTGGAGGAACTGAAAACGGATATCATTTTGTACTTTATCTGATAGCAGGTATTATACCATGGTTCTTTTTTGCAGAAGCCTTACAAAATGCAACAAGCTGTCTTTTGGAATATAGCTATTTAGTAAAAAAGGTTGTATTTAATATCAGTATATTGCCTATATTAAAGGTAATATCTTCGCTGTTTGTTCATTTGTTTTTCATAGTTATAAGCTATATTATATTTGTAGCTAACGGGAAGATGCCGGGGGTTCAGTTTGTACAGATAATATACTATACCACATGTGCAATAGTACTTGTAAGTGCACTTTCATATTTTACCTGTGCCATAACTCCGTTTTTTAAGGATTTTGCACAGATTATAAATATTATTACACAGATAGGTATGTGGATGACACCTATTATGTGGAAGGAAAGTATGCTTATAGGAACGGCAGCAGAAAAGCTGATATTTATATTAAAGCTTAATCCCATGTACTATATTGTACAGGGATACAGAGATGCGTTTATGAATGGACCATGGTTCTTTGAGCATTTTAAGCTGACTATTTATTTCTGGTGCTTTGTTGTAGTTGCAGCATTTATAGGAAATAAAGTGTTTAACAGAATGAGAGTACATTTTTCAGATGTTTTGTAGGAGAGATACCGATAATGGACAATAAAGTTATTATAGTAGATGGCGTGACAAAGCTGTATAAGTTATATGATAAGCCAATGAACAGATTAAAGGAATCATTGTCATTGACGCATAAAAAATATCATACTGAGCATTTTGCACTTGATAAGATAGATTTTTCCGTTAACAAGGGAGAATGTCTTGGAATAATCGGAACAAACGGCTCCGGTAAATCAACATTGCTAAAAATAATCACAGGCGTATTAAACTCTACTGAAGGCAAGGTTACCGTAAACGGAAAAATAAGTGCTCTCCTTGAACTTGGAGCAGGCTTTAATATGGAATATACAGGTATAGAAAATATATATCTTAACGGTACCATGATGGGATTTACGGAAAAAGAAATGGATGCAAAACTGCAGGATATCATTGATTTTGCTGAAATAGGTGAGTTTATATATCAGCCTGTAAAGACATATTCAAGCGGTATGTTTGCACGACTGGCTTTTGCAGTTGCCATAAATGTTGAGCCTGATATTCTTATAGTAGATGAGGCATTAAGCGTTGGAGATATATTCTTTCAGGCAAAATGCTATAAAAAGTTTAACGAGTTTAAGGAAGCAGGAAAAACAATTGTTTTCGTTTCACATGATTTAAGCAGCGTTCTTAAGTATTGTGACAGAACATTGCTTATTCATAAAGGAAAGCAGATAAAGCTTGGAAAAACATCCGAAGTAGTAGATATATTTAAAAAAATACTGGTAAATCAATATGATGAACAGCCATCAGATAATGAAGGCAGTGAAACCGGGGAAACGAAAGAAGAGATAAATTTACAGCCGGGACAGACAGAGGATGGAACGCTGTGGAAGGAAAAAATGATTGTTAATCCAAACTTCAGCGATTATGGAAGTAAAGAGGCAGAGATAATTGATTTTGCCATAACAGATAAATCAGGGCATATTACAAATTCCATATATAAGGGAGAAGAATTTTCCATAAGGATGAAAGTAAAATTTAACAGGGACATTAAAAATCCTATTTGTGCCATAACAATAAAAGATTTAAAGGGAACGGAAATAACAGGAACTAATACTATGTTGGAGGAAAACAACATAGAAATGGGTAAAAAAGACCAGATAATAGCTGTAGAGTTCAGACAAAAAATGTCACTGCAGGGCGGTCAATATCTTTTATCTTTGGGACTTACAGGATACGAACTGGAAACATTTGTTGTTTACAACAGATTGTATGACATATGTAATATAGAGGTATTGTCCACCAGAAATACAATCGGTTTTTATGATATGGATACAACGGTAACATATTTGTAAGGAAGGAAATTATGATAGAAAATATTGGAAAAGTAAAACTGAATTTACAGTATTACAGCGGTCAGGATTTATATAGTGACGGGGCCATAGAGGACGAGCTTTTGGATATAGTGGCTAAATACAAAGAAGATGACTTTGACACTATTATAAAAGAAAAAAATTCATGGCCTGTTTTGTACCATCTGTCAGGTATGAGACAAAATATTGTTACATGGTATCCATTTAAAGAAAATGCAAATGTGCTGGAGGTTGGAGCAGGCTGCGGAGCTATAACAGGAGCACTTACAGATAAGGCAGACAGGGTGGTGGCACTTGATTTATCTAAGAGACGAAGCACCATAAATGCCACACGAAACAAAGAAAAACAAAATCTTGAGATTATGGTGGGCAATTTTAACGACATTCAAAGCGGCATACAGGAAAAATTCGACTACATTACTCTTATAGGTGTTTTTGAATATGCTGAAAGTTATATTAATGAAAAAAAGCCACAGGAAGTATTTCTTGAAAAAATAAATAAATTGCTTAAGGATGATGGAAAAATACTTATTGCAATAGAAAACAGGTTTGGATTAAAATATTTCGCAGGCTGCAAAGAGGACCATTTCAGCAGATTTGGTGAGGGTATAAGCGGTTATTATTCAACAGACGGAGTGAGAACATTCAACAGGGACGAATGGAAAAAGCTTTTGGATAAATGTGGTTTTAAAAACTACAAGTTCTATTATCCATACCCTGATTATAAATTCCCAACTACCATATATTCTGATGAATATATGCCTAAAGCAGGGGAACTTACAAATAATATAAGAAATTTTGATACAGACAGAATTGTGTTGTTTGATGAGACTACAGCCTTTGACAGTATAATAGAAAATGAGAAATTTGCAGAATACTCAAACTCATTTTTTATTGAGGTAAATAAGAAAGAGAGTTAATATATGGAAAATGTTATATATTCAAAGTTTTCGTGCGAGAGAAAAAAAGAATTTCAAATAGTCACGAAAATTACTGAAGAAAACAATATAAGACATATAAGAAAACAGGCAGTAAAAAGAGAGGGCTATGCTCATATAAGTGCCTTTGTTCAGAATATGCAAAAGCTTATTAACAGTGAAAGCTATAAAAATGTAAATGTAGTTAAATCAATACTGACTGACAAGAGCACTGTGGAATTAGAATATATACCAGGAAAAACATTTGAAGAAATAATAAACGACAAAGCAAAACCGGAAAATACGGAAGAGCTTATTGCAACAATCAAAGATTTTTTTAAGAACTTTGAAGTAAAGCAGAAATTTAAGAATACAGAGGATTTTAAAAGTGTATTTGGTGATATAAATTTTAGCGAAGATTACTTATGTATGGATGCTTCAAATGTTGATTTGATTTTCAGTAATGTAATAGTAAGTGACGGGAAATATTATGTTTCCGACTATGAATGGGTATTTGATTTTTCGATACCATTTAAGTATATAATATTCCGCTCTATTGCATTCAATGTAATGATTTCGCAAATGGGCCGGGAAAATATAGAAAGAATATATAAGAGCTTTGACATAACAGAAGAAGAAATTAAAGCATTTTATAAGATGGAAACAAGTTTCCAGAATTATGTTTCAGGGGAAAAGGTGTTGGACTATTACGGCAGAACACACGAAAATATTGCTCTGCCTGCAAATGCCATAAATATTAAGAAAAATGTATATATACTGCAACTGGTTAGTGGTGATAGAATAATAGAAAAAAAGAATTTTTATAAAGATACCTTTAAGGCAGAGTTTGATACAAATAATATAAAGGATGACATTACCGTAAGATTCGGAAACGGACAGGCTGTAATAAAACTTGAAAATATTACGGCATATAAAGAGGGAAAGGCGTACAAACCGTTATATAAAGGTAATGATGATTTCAATATATATGATAATTATTATTTTAAAAGCGAGACACCTGAACTGTATATAAAAAATGACGATATGGAAAAACTTGAAATAGATGTCAAAATATACTATAGCGGCATAGGCGTTATAGGGCAATATATTGACAAAATATTCGAAGTGAACGAGATTAACGGCAGACTTAATAATGCCAATGTTGAGTTGGAGGATGTTAAGAAAAATCTGGCGAATGTTAATAAAGAGCTTATGCAGGTAAATGAAGATAAGGAAAAACTCATTAAACAAAATGGGGATTACAAGCTTGAGATAGATTACCTTCACAGCAAAGCCTGGTTCAAAATATATTTTAAGATGAAGAAACTTAAGGATAAGCTTTTTAAGAGATAGGAGTATGAGGTGAAATATGGATGTTACTGTAGTTATACCTACAAAAAATGCAGGAAATCTTTTAGATACAGTTTTAAGTAAGGTTTTTGAGCAGAAGACACAATATGAATATGAGGTAATATGTGTAGATTCAGGTTCAAAGGACAATACACTTGATATTATACAAAAGTATGATTGTAGACTTTTTCAGATTAAGCCTGAGGAATTTGGACATGGTAAGACAAGAAATTATGGAGCTTCAAAGGGAACAGGAACATATATTATTTTTATAACACAGGATGCAGTGCCTGCATCTGACACATGGATGGAAAACTTCATTAATGCCATGAAACTGGACAAGGATATTGTAGGAGGCTTTGGTATACATTATCCGTACCCTGACTGCAACATACCTGACAAAAGAGATTTAAAGGCTCATTTTGAAGGATTTGGCAGTAATAATACAATATATTATCTTGAGGATAAGGAAAGATATGACAGGGAAGAGGGTTACAGACATCTGCTTGCATTTTTCTCGGACAATAATTCATGTGTCAGGCGTGACATATGGGAACAATATCCGTATGATGATGTTGATTTTGCAGAAGACCAGATATGGGCAAGAAAAATGATAGAGCTTGGATATAAAAAGGTATACTGTCCGTATGCACCGGTTTACCATTCACACAATTACAGCCTAAGCTCGTATGCAGGAAGATACTTTGATGAATATAAGGGCCTGTATAACCTTCATGGTTACAGAATGGCAGAAAAGCTTAGAAAAAACATACTTCCTATGTACAAACATATAAGAAGTGACTGGAAATATATTTTATCACTTAATGAGGGAATTTGTTTTAAAATAAGATGGATGCACTATTCGTTCTGGCGAAATCATGCAAGGTACTATTTTGGTTATTTTGGAGGCAAATACAGCGACTTTTCTGAAAAGAAAAAAGCTTTTTTTGATAATCACATATCACAGCAGCATAAGCAGAGGAGAAAATAAAAATGGCAAAAATTATAACTTTAATAAAAAAGACATATAGATGTTTAAGAAAAAAAGGTATAAACGGAATTATAGAAAAAATAGACAATGTTAATCAGACAAAGACTGATGTAATAGGCTTTTATGATTATATTATGGATGTTCTGCCAATACCTTTTAATGAGGAGGAATATAACAAAGCAAAGGATGGACAGATTATTCTAAACTGGGTAATTCCGGAAATGGGAATAGGTTCAGGAGGACATATTAATATATTCAGATTTGTAAATAACCTTCAGGAAATGGGCATAAAAAACAGAATGTATATTTTTAAAGGAAATTCATGGGATACAAATGAGAGCCTTAAAAAATTTCTTGTGGAGAACTATGAAATATATAACAGTGATATAGAGGTGTATACAGATGTGTCATATATGGAATTTGCACATGGAACAATAGCTACATCATGGAACACTGCATACTATGTGAGAAAGTTTAATAACACTATATCGAAGTTTTATTTTGTTCAGGATTTTGAGCCATACTTTTTTGCAATGGGTTCAGAGTATATGTTTGCGGAAAACACATATAAGTTTGGCTTTAGAGGACTTACGGCAGGAGACTGGCTAAAGCATAAGCTGGAAAAAGAGTATGGAATGAAGACTACAAGCTTTGGCTTTTCGTATGACAGAGAGCTTTATACTGAAAAGGAAAAAAGGGATGATGTAAAGAGATTGTTTTTCTATGCAAGACCGGTTACTGCAAGAAGAGCTTTTGAACTGGGACTTCTGGCATTAAATGAAATTACTAAGAGAATGCCGGAGGTTGAGGTGGTATTTGCAGGCTGGGATGTTAGCAATTACGAAATCCCATTTACCCATCTTAACGCAGGAAGTGTGAAGCTTGATGAACTTTCGGATTTGTATGCACAGTGTGATATGTGTCTCGTACTTTCAAATACAAATCTGTCACTTCTTCCTCTTGAGGTTATGGCATCAAATTCCGTAGCAGTCTGCACTAAGGGAGAAAACAGTGAATGGCTGGTAAATGATGAAAATTCCATTATGGTAGATTTTGATCCTGTAGCCATAGCAGATACTATAGTTTATTATTATAATCATCCTGATGAACTGGCAGCCATAAGAAAGAAAGGATTGGAATTCGCCCATAATACATCATGGAAAAAGGAAGCACAGAAGGTTTATGATGCAATAATGAAAGGAATAAAAGAAGATGAAGAAAAATGTCCTTATATTAGGCGGTAATGGTTTTATTGGAACAAACCTTTGTAAGCATATAGACAAGCAGCTTTATAATGTGTACAGCTTTGATATAGTTACTCCTGCTAAACAAAACAGTGACATAACATATCTTTCCGGTGATTTCTTTGACGAAGGCACATTGAAAAAGGCTATTGAGGGTATGGATATAATTTTTCATGCCATTAGTACGGTGAATCCGGGTAATTCCAACAGCCAGTATATGCGGGGATATGAAAAAGACTTTATCCAGACCATAAAGCTGTGCGAACTGGCAAATGAACAAAACTCAAAAATGATTTTCTTATCATCAGGGGGCACTGTATATGGAGAACAGACTGTACAGCCTATACTTGAGGATGTATGCCCGAAACCGATAAATCATTATGGCAACATAAAGCTTTGTATAGAAAATACCATAAGAACCTTTAACATTCAGAACAATGCAGCATTTCTTGTTGCCAGAATTTCAAATCCATATGGCCCGGGGCAGGATTTTAACAAAGGTGTAGGTTTTATCGATGCAGCCATAAAAAAGGCAATGGCAGGGGAAACCATAGAAATATGGGGAGACGGCAGCACAGAGAGAGATTATATATATATAGACAATGCATGTGATATGCTTTGCGCCATGATGGAATACGAAGGAAATGAGCATACATTTAATGTTGGTTCAAATTATGGATGTAATCAGAGACAGATTTTATCCATATTAAGAAAACTGGGACTGGATGTAAAGGTTGAATATAAAAACGCCAGAAGTGTGGATGTTCACAGGATTATATTGGATAATCACAGAATTATGGGCATTTGCAAGGAAGACATCATTACAATAGATGAGGGTATCAGAA
>CAMENQ010000014.1 GCA_945928585.1 uncultured Roseburia sp.
CGGCTTCTTCATAATCATTCTCATCCATACCTACATAGAAAGTATCCAATCGCCGTACAACATCCGCGGGTCTTTCCGATACTTTCATGACTTCTCTTAGGATAGAATTTGCATCTCTTCCATATGTCTGTGCTGCCGGCATATAGATTTCTCCATTATCCAAAATACGAATCTGTTCCCTTGGAACTGAGTTAATTACTGCTGGTGCATGAGAACTTACAATAAACTGCACATTCGGAAAAATTGCATGGAGATCGCTTAAAATGGTCTGCTGCCACTGTGGATGCAAATGTAAATCTACTTCATCAATCAACACAACTCCTGGAGTTTCATCTAATACCCGATCGCCTAATGTGGGATTCAAGACCGCCATTCTGTAAGCAATATCTCCTATCATACTCAGCGTATTCTTATAACCATCACTCATTTCATCCATTGCAAATTTTTGTAAACTGCCATCTGCTGCTTCGAATTCCAATACTAATCTATGTGTATCAAGGTCAAAGATAAGGGTAGCATTTTTTGAACCACTAATTCTCTCATAGCTACTGCAAATAGCCTTTTCAACGGTTTTTAAAAGTAATGGTCTCTCTAACACACCGGTTTTCTGCTGATTTTGAAGACTTTTCAATGTCTGCATTTGGAACCAATTTAGCATCAGCTTCTCATTCGACTCTGCTGCCATACAATCTACATAACCAACTTGTCGCTTGAATTCTGTTAAAGACTTAATATTTCTCTTTTCCTTCTTCTGTGCATACAAACGTCCTGTTCCATAATAGGATATCAGTGGAAGCACCATTGACTTATCTCCTGTCATAATCCGGTTTTGTACTTTCTTGGCAATATTCGTTAATTCTCCTGCCTCTTTGATGGTAGTCTTACCATTTGCTGAATTTAGTGAGCGAACCCACTTTACATTTTGCTTATCTAAACAATCACCAATACTGTCAATACTTACCGGAAACTGATGCTGTGGATCAATCGTTCCATCCAAATCATGGAACTCGTATCTTGCATCGTCCTTTAATATACTTCTGCTTACACCACCATCAATACCTAATAAAAACGTGCTGACAGAAACAGCCACAGCATCCAATACAGCTGTCTTACCGACTCCGTTCTTACCAACAATCAATGTTATATGTTCATCAAAATCAATATCTGCCTTTTTGAAGCATCTATAATTTGTAATCTTGATATTTTTTATTTTCACTAGTTTGTCACCTCCATTCATTCCTACTTTATTTTTGCCAAATTATGTGCTATTCTAACATATAAACGTCTGTTTTTCAATAATAATCAAGCAATTTTCTTCGCGTTCTCGAAGTTATATTCTGTTTACGCTATCATTTCACTTCGCTGAACCCACACATTTTGTATAAACCCACCTTTACTTATTTTTAAATTCTTAACGTTTTTTACTGACATCATCACCGCACGAATAGCCAAGGTTCCGATTGCCTTAGCCATCAATCTTAAGATTGCCCATATTTATATCCGTCAAATTTCCGCTCTTTTTTCCTATATTTTCCATATTAAAATTATAGGAATTATCAGCATTTTCAAGAGGTTTCGCCCCTGTTTTCTGTTGCATTTTAAAATGTCCTATGATAAACTGAAAAATGATAGTTTTTATCAAAAACATAAAAAACGAGGAATACTATGGGATTATTTTTTGTTTGCTTTCTGACTGCATTTTTTGCCTGCAGTATTGGCACTATATGCGGTATGGGAGGCGGAATTATCATAAAACCCGTGCTTGATGCAACTGGTGTAATGAACGTCTCTTCCATTACTTTTATATCCGGCTGTACGGTTATAGCCATGACATGCTGGAGTGTGGGAAAGACCATACTGAAAAAGGAATCCGTCATTGAATTTAAAAGCACTACATATCTTGCAATAGGGGCTGCACTGGGAGGTCTCTTAGGAAAACAGCTTTACGTTATGGTAGCAGGTCTTTTTGACAATGAAAATACTGCCGGAGGAGTTCAGGCATGCTTACTTTTGGCAGCTACACTGGCTACATTTATTTACACACTTAACAAAAATAAAATACAATCGAAAAAGATTACTTCACCTGCCGTGGCTGTTATTATCGGTCTGCTGCTTGGTGTGCTTGGCTCTTTTCTAGGTATTGGAGGCGGCCCTTTTAATGTTGCCGTGCTTTATTATTTCTTTTCCATGAATACAAAGAAAGCGACCCAAAACAGTCTTTATATTGTTTTATTTTCACAGGTTGCCAGCACTTTAAAGACTGTGACATTTGATACCATTCCTTCTTTTAATGCTGTCATACTTATTGGAATGGTTATATTTGGAATAATCGGCAGCGAATTTGGCAGAAAAATAAATAAAAAAATTGACGACAGACAGGCTACTTACCTGTTTGAAGGTGCCATGATACTTATTATGTGCATCAATATATATAACATTATTAAGTTTTTATTATTATAGTAACAAATCCTATAATGCTTTAATACAGCTTTATACCGGATTTCTTACTGATTCTTTTAACACCAAATTTTATAAACAACACTGGAGGACAATATGTTAGCAGAAAAAACAAGATATTATTATGGAGAACTTGACAAAAACTGTGCAGAAGCACTTTTACTTGCCGCAAATGACGTATATAAATTAGGCATAACAGAAGATGATATAAATCTTTTCTCAGGCTTTGGCGGCGGCATGGGCTGTGGAAGTACCTGCGGTGCACTTTCAGGTGCAATGGGTATTCTCAGCAAATTATACGGCAATAAACCAAAGGATGAATTCAGACCACTTTGCGGTGAATTTGTAGCTAAATTCCAGTCAAGACTTGGCTCTATCGGATGCGATGATTTATCGGCAAAGTACAAGACAGAAGCTGACCGCTGTGTAAAAACAGTAGTTATGACAGCCGAAATTCTTGAAGAGTATATAAATAAGCTTGAAGGTAAGACTGCAGCGCCTTCCGGCGAGGGATGTACACTTTCTGCTGATGATATAAAGAGAGTAAAAGGTCTTGGTTTCCTTCATCATAAAGGTACGAATAAATTTAATGGCCGTATAATTACAAGAAACGGCCGTATAACAGATGCAGAGTGTGCTGTTATTGCAGAGGCGGCAAAGCTTTATGGTGATGGACATATGATGTTCACTACCCGTCTTACGGTGGAAGTTTCAGGTATTGACTATGAAAATATAGACGCTTTCAGAGCTTACCTTGCAAAGGCAGGCCTTGAGACAGGCGGTACAGGAAGCAAGGTTCGTCCTGTTGTTTCATGTAAGGGTACTACATGTCAGTATGGATTATACGATACATATGAATTAAGCGAGGAGGTTCATGAAAGATTTTATCATGGCTATAGCAATGTAGCACTTCCTCACAAGTTTAAAATTGCATTTGGCGGCTGCCCAAATAACTGTGTAAAACCAAACCTTAACGATATCGGCATTATCGGCGCAAGAGTACCTGACTATGACGAAAATAAATGCCGCGGCTGTAAGGTATGCCAGATAGAAAAATCCTGTCCTATCGGTGCTGCAAAGCTTGTTGACGGAAAGCTTACTATAGATGCATCAAAATGTAACAACTGTGGACGCTGCATCTCAAAATGTCCTTTCCATTGCGCTGATGACGGTACATACGGCTGGAAAATCTATATCGGCGGACGCTGGGGCAAAAAGGTTGCAGAAGGCCAGATGCTTAGAAAGGTATTTACTTCTAAGGAAGAAGTTTATGACACTATAGAAAAAGCCATCCTTTTATTCCGTTCAGAGGGACAGTCTGGTGAAAGATTTGCTGACACTATAAACCGTATCGGATTTGAGAAGGCCGAAGCAATGCTTCTTAGCGATGAGCTTCTTAAGCGTAAGAGTGAAATACTCGGACTTAACGTAGTTGGCGGGGCTACCTGCTAAAAAAAGTGCCAACAAAAATTCGTAAAAAAGCGCCGCAACCCGCGGCGCTTTTTTTACTGTACTGCCTTAAATGCCTCTTCCAAATCTTCAATTATATCATCTATATTTTCCGTACCAATGGAAAGTCTTATTGTATTTGGCTTTATTCCCTGCTCTAAGAGTTCTTCTTCATTTAACTGTGAGTGGGTGGTAGAGGCAGGATGAATAACAAGTGACTTAACATCAGCTACATTTGCAAGAAGCGAAAACAGCTCAAGATTATCTATAAAGTCCTTTGCCTTCTTAGCATCACCTTTTATTTCAAATGTGAAAATAGAACCTCCTCCGTTAGGGAAATACTTTTTGTAAAGTTCCTGCTGCTCTGCATCATCTGACACTGACGGATGATGTACCTTCTCTACCTGTGGGTGATTATTCAGGTATTCTACTACCTTAAGTGCATTTTCCACATGTCTCTCTACACGAAGTGAAAGTGTCTCAAGTCCCTGTAGGAAGAAGAATGCATGGAAAGGTGAAAGTGTAGCACCTGTGTCACGTAAAAGTATGGCTCTTATTTTTGTAACAAATGCTGCCGGCCCTACTGCTTTTGTAAAGCTTATTCCATGATAGCTTGGATTTGGCTCTGTAAGTGATGGGAATTTTCCGCTTGCTTCCCAGTCAAATTTTCCGCTGTCAATAATAACACCTCCGATAGTTGTTCCATGACCGCCTATAAACTTTGTAGCAGAATGTACTACTATATCTGCACCATATTCGATTGGTCTTACCAGATATGGAGTTGCAAAAGTATTGTCTACTGCCAGTGGAATTTTATGTGCATGTGCTATATTTGCAAGCTTCTCTATATCTACTACGTCTGAATTTGGATTTCCGAGAGTCTCAATAAACAGCACCTTTGTATTATCCTTTATGGCATTTTCCACTTCATCATAATTAAACGGGTCGACAAATGTAGTAGTAATTCCATATTCAGGAAGTGTATGTGCAAGAAGATTATATGTTCCGCCGTATATGTTTTTTGCAGCAACTATATGGTCACCTGCATGTGCAAGATTCTGGAATGTGTAGCTTATGGCTGCTGCTCCTGATGCTACTGCAAGTGCTGCCACACCTCCCTCAAGGGCTGCTATTCTCTTCTCAAATACATCCTCTGTAGGATTTGTAAGTCTTCCGTATATATTTCCTGCATCAGATAAACCAAATCTTGCTGCCGCATGTTCACTGTTTCTGAATACATATGAAGATGTCTGATATATAGGTACTGCCCTTGCATCTGTAACCGGATCCGGCTGCTCCTGCCCTACATGGAGCTGTAATGTTTCAAATTTTAAATTTCTATCTGCGTATGCTTTTTTACTCATATCCTTCTACCTCACTTTTCTTTTTTTATGTAATGATTTTATATGGAATGTAATTCCAGCTGACTGCATTGCGTTCATTTCATCCCACCTGATAATATGTTATCATATCTGATAACACTGTAATCATATCTGATAACACTGTAATCATATCTGATAACACTGTAATCATATCTGATTACAGGGAAATAATATCATACATAAAATGTATTGTCTAATATTAAGAAACAAGAGCCGGTTATAGTTTTTGCCTATATCTGCTTCATTGCTTATATTACGATAATACTTTATTTTTCTTTTTAAATAATCCACACTATTAGACGAAAACGTCAAAAAAACAAGTATACTTCGGCTAATTTTTATTATTCATTAATATCAGCCGAAATATACCTGATTTTTTTATTGATCATGCAGACTAAAAATATTTTGCAATCTCTGCTGTTTCTTTACGCTTTGGCATATCAGGATTTATATCCCTGTAACCAAGTGATATAACTGCCATTACCTCCTGACTGTCAGGTATATCAAGTTCCCTTCTCAGAGATTCTCCGTCACGTATTCCCATAATAAGTGTATCAAGTCCAAGCTCCCGTGCCTTAAGTAAAAGAAGCTGATTCTGAAGTCCTAAATCATATGCTCCCCATTCATTTCCCGCTTCGTTTACGGGATTTTTTTCCTTATCAAAGCCTGAATGAGTCTTCTCAAAGGCTGTAACTATAAGCACCGGTGCATCCTGACAGTTTTTTTGGTTAAATTCCGGAAGGCATCTTTCCTTTACTTGTGCCACCTTTTCTGGTGACATTACAACATAGTATCTTCCTGTCTGTGAATTTTTCCATGATGGTGCATTCTGTAAAAAGCTTATGATTTCTTCAACCTTTTCCTTTTCTACAGGCTGATTTTTGTAGGCTCTGATACTTCTTCTTGATATTGCTGCTTCATTTAACTCCATTTGTATTTTCCTGCCTTTCTCTAGTATTAACGCTCTATAGTGATTTTTTACTTTCTCTCTAAACACCATTATATTATCACACAGTTTAGAAATCATCAATATCCTTGTATTATAATAATTAAGAAGATACTGTCGCATTAGAAAAATTTTTACAGTATTCGGATGCCATATGGACATATTACCGTACTAACCCTTGAGGTGCCGTTAATAATTTATAAATTTAATATAGCTATGTACTTAGCGTAAGTCAATGCCTGGGGAACAGACTGCTTTTTAGCCTGTTCCCCAAATTTTGACCGAAGCTTTGTGCATAGCTATATTATCTTCTGCCTTTTATCTTATTTTTTCTTTTTCTTTCTCTCCACAACAATTATCACTGCAGCTGCCACGATTACCGCAGCCACTGAACATACAATAATTACAATATTTTTATTGGAAATACTGCTGTCTCCGTCTGCCATTGTCTCTGTGGTTTCCACTGATTTTGCTTCCAGTGTTTTTAAAATATCCTCAGGCATATATACTTTTATATATGCAAGATTTAAGCAAAGCGTAGCATCCGGCGAGGTTATATTAAGTGTAAGCTTTCCGTCATTTACTTTAACCTTGCCTGTCACAGCCTTATTAACTGCTGCATTCTCCGCAATGGTATTTCCCTCTGCCGAAATAATCGGATTTTTTGAGCAGTTCCATGGGTCTGTAAAATAAAGCTCTATTTCATATTCTCCGTTAGGAAGCTCAAATTCATAATTAAGGTTTCTGGCTATGCCATTTTCGTACTGGTTCCTTGTATATCTGTTTGTAGAAGTCTTTGCTGCTCCATCCTTAATTGATGCATCTGTCTCAAAAGGCCATGTATTGTCTGTATATGCGGCATTTGTAATTTCAGCATTTGTGGCAGTACCGTTTTTAAGAGGGTTTGAAACAGAGTCAACTATACCCCATTCATATCCTGTTACAGGATCTGCTCCATATACCTGATCTGTCACGCCATTAAGTACTCCGAATAAGTCACCATCTGACAATGTGTTTACGTCATAATCACCGCAGTCTACAAAATATGCCAGTGTTCTGTCTGCATTTGCTCTTTTAAAAATGTCTACGTCCTTATCAATTACTACCGTATATTCTTCTGAAGTCTCATGGTCATCAGCGTATACTGTATAAACAAGTGTAACGTGATTATTGCTTGTAAGGTCTACTGTGTAAGGTGATGTTTCTCTCACTACGGTATCATTTATTCTTATATAGCCGTATGTACCTGCAATAGCAGCTGTTAAATCTACACTGTCAACGTCTCCGTCTACCTTAAGAGTATATGTTTTACCTTCATTTGTAAGCTTTCCGGCAGATGCTTCAAGTGTCATGGTTGCGTCTGTTCCATATGCTTTTGTCATATATATAAAGCTGCATACTCTTGCCGAATCCTCATCAGACTTACCGCTTTCTATTTTTACATCCGCTACTTTTACCTTATCTGATTTTTCCTCAGTATTATCTTCTTTTTCATATTCAGCGTCTGCAATAACAGATGACTTTACAGGTATTCTCACCATATATTCTTCT
Organism: uncultured Roseburia sp.; assembly: GCA_945928585.1. Classification (GTDB taxonomy): domain Bacteria; phylum Bacillota; class Clostridia; order Lachnospirales; family Lachnospiraceae; genus CAG-303. Next base: position 7,786 of record CAMENQ010000014.1, read on the forward strand.
TCATCACCTGTATATTCAAGTGTCTCATCATACACAACTGTATCGCCTACTGACACCTTTATTGTTTTACCATTATCTGCTTTTCTGAAATACATCTGAAGATAATTGTCTTCTCCGTCAGCTACTTTCATAGTGTATATAAATGAACCGCCTGCTTTTGCATATCTGCTCGTTCCGTCAGATGTATCTCCAACAGAACCGTTTCCTTCCTCCTTCATAGAATGAAGGTCATCAATTTCGTACTGTCCATATCCCGGCTGTACTGTATCAGTTTTAGCTGCATCCAGTCTGTCCTGTGCCTTCTGGCTTATATATTTGGCTGCATTTATTGCACCTGTATTGCTTACATAATTAAAATATATACCGTATCTTTCCGTATGCTGGCTGTAATGTGGTACAAATGTAAGATTTGCATCTGTATTGTCAAGTGTCCACTCAAGCTTACCTTCTGTTTTTACCAGATTATCACTGATAGCTGTAATAAAATCTGCCACTGTTCCCGAAATAACAGAAACCGTATCACTGCCGTCACTTATATACTTATCCTCAATAAGCTTGGCTGATGGTATAAGTACACTGACACCTGTATATGTTGTATCCATCTTCTCAGTACCAAGTTTTGCACTAAGTACTACAGGACCATACTTAAAGCCATATGTATTTTCCCCGTCAGGCAGATTGTATGCCTTCACCTCCATAGGAAGCTTTATTGTTATTACATCTCCGTTTTTAAGATTTGATACTATGGCATAGCCGGATTTATTTTCTGTAGAAACATCACTTCCGTTTACCTGTACTGTGGCATCCCCTGCAAGCCAAGATGGAAGTCTCAATGCCACTGATGTACCTATTGCATCTGAGCCGTCAAGGGTGTTTACTGTAATTTTTACAGTATCATCTGACGGAATATCTGTCTCCTGCGTAAGCTTAATATTCTTGTCATTATCGGTGAGAACTGAACTGAAATACCCGCTTACTATGACCATATCATTATTATTATAATATAAGGCTCCTCCAAGCTTTGTGAAGTTCTCCATACCACTTCCGGTACAGCACCAGAAGCTGTTTGTTTCTGTAGTATATACCTTAAAATAACCTGTAGCCATAGGCTGGAAATATGTAGTCATTCCTGTCTCAGGATTTTGTGATGACAATATTGTATTATAAAATGTATTCTCGTAAAAATCCGTATATTTAGAATCACCTGTTACCATGTAAAGAGCCTTAGCAAGCTTAAGCATATTGTAGGCATTACATGTTTCACAGTTACAGTTTGTTCTCTCTGCATCAAGGACATTATCTGCACCAAAATGCTCCCACTCACTATTGTCACCTGTTATATATGTATGCTTTTCATTTACCATATCAAAAAACTTTTCTGCATACTCAAGATATTCTGTGGCATCTACCGTTTCACCGTTAATGGTTTTTCCGTTTGTGGTAACATATCTGTTTAATGCACCTAAAAACTTGGGAATAGTAGTATTGGCATGCTTATTGTTAAGAACATTTGCATTGCTTGATGCTACTGACTTAAACAATGTATCCTCATCAAACTTATGGGCTGCCACTGCATATTTTTCCTGACCTGTCACTGCATAAAGCTCATAGAGGCAGTCATTCATACCGCCGTACTCTATATTTAATACTGTATTTCTGGTAGCATCCGTCCATGCGGAAGTCCTTTCATATATCCAGTCACCCAGTCCCTCTGCTACTGTAAGTGCAGTTTCATTTCCTGTATATTTGTATGTATCGATAAGTCCTGCAAGTATCTTGTGCATTGTATACCAAGGCACCCATGCCTGTGTAGTAATATTTGTCTGCCCCTTTTCCACATTATCAAACTGGAGATATATATTGCTCTTGTCTGTAAGTGTCGCACCAAAAATGTAACCTGTTCCGGTACTGTCCTGACATTTCTTTAGCTCATCTATAATGTAATTAAGCTTTTCACTGACCTGCGTTCTTCTTGTATCTGTTTCAGGAAGAGCCTGTACTGCCTGTGCCATAGCTGTAAGATAATGTCCCATTGTGTGACCGCCGATAAGTGAATTTTCCCATCCGTTGTATCTTGTAGCCCCATTCATATCCAGACCTGCAGTCTCTCTGAAGCCTGCAAGCAGCTTATCACTGTCAAGTGACAGAAGATACTCTATATCTTTTGATTCTGCATTTGTAAGATAGCTGTCTGTAAGCTGCACCTGCGACAGACTATAAGCTGACAGATTTCCTATAAATTCTGTGTTTGCAGTATCAGCTGCTGTAACATCATTTTCACCATATGCTGTGAATAATGGCAGATTAGCCGCCTGAAATGTAAGTACACATACCATAGCTATTGCTGCTGTCTGCATCAGTTTTTTCTTCCTCATTTTTCCTTCTCCTTTTCTTTTTTGTCTGAATGTTTATTAAAATCACAAATATCTCCATTCAGACATGAAATATATTGTTTTTTCTGTTAATTCATAATAACATTTTAACATAGGAATTGTCTTTAGAAAAAAGTTTGAATGGGTGTAAAAAAGTCATATGACTTTTTTACACCCATATTTTCATCAAATATATTACTTATATATCCATAGTACATATTTAATTTTAGCCATATTACATTTTTACGTCAAAAATGGTGGACTTAGTCTTCAAATGCTAAGTCCACCTTCTTTACCCAGTTAATCGCCAATATTTTTACCCGTTTTATTTTGCATTAAATTTTTAGTAATTCACTGTATATATTTCAATTTAAACATTTTACTTTTTTATACTTTAATATAATACCTTATCATTTTATATTTCATTATAATTTAGATTATATTTAGAATCTTATATAATATATCCAACGTACACATATCCTTATAACTATAGTTATCTTTCCACTGTTCTAACTCCACCTCAGATATATTTTCAATTGTATCAGATATAACATTTTTAGTGTTATCAATATATTGTTTTCTATATGCTACCAGTGGCTTTCTTCTTAGATTTTGCGCACTGACCATCTCAGTATATACCCACGGCAGATATCTTTTTGATAATGTTTTATTTTCGTATATATCCCTATCTTCATCAGGGTTTAAAAGAATAACGGTTTCTGCCTTATCCATCATCTTTATTGCAGCTATGTGAAGCATACTTATCAGATGATTTGACACTCTGCTTCCACATCCATAATCAAAAACTTCATTTCCATTTTGCTTTTTCTTGCGGTTGCTGTATGCACAATTATACTCATCTGTCAATTTTCTTAAATTACCCCATATATATGAATCAATCATACATCTTAATCTAAAAGTGTCATAAAGCCATCCTACAAAAGCATAATGCAATCCATCATCAATCCATAAATGGGAAAGGAAAACATCTATACATAGTTCAGGGAACCAGTCCTCCTGTACCATAAGCTTCTCTGTTGTTTTTGCATCAATGCAGGCATACATATCTTTTTCAAAGGATTTTGCAACTCTTTCCAAATGCGCTATTCCTATATCAATATACTCTTCATATGTATATTTTTTATCTTCAAAAAAGTTATTTTGAATATTTAACTTTATCTCCGAAAACATCCTTTAAACCTCGACTTTTTCCTTTATCCCTCTTATTTTCTCTTCCAAAACTCCCCACAGCAGTACTACAGAACACATAACCTCCGAACATAAGCACAGAGCAGTCTGTACCTCCAAGCCAAAATATTTAAATACAAATGCTGCCACTGCTACGCATATGCTAAATATTCTGACTTTTTTTCTGCCTCTGACAAAGTCCTGCTCCTCCATAGGATGGTCATGATGTTCTACCGGTGCTAATAACCATATGCATCCTAAACAGCATACAATAATTACAGCCAGCACAGCCATATGTATATGTAATACGCCGGAAATAAGTAATACAGCTTCAATCAATATACATGAAAGAATGTAACAGCCATACCATGTATTCATATGTTTTCCGCCACAATTTGTCCTAATTGGATAAAACACCACCAAAAACATCAGCAGTTCCGGCAGTTTTTTAGTAACAGCCGCCAATATGAACATTGTAATTAAGTTTATGGCATAAACTAAAACAGTTTCTATGGCATATCTGTAAAAATCTCTGTCTTCTTTTTCAACGACATTTTTTCTTACTAATACATCAGCCAATTTTCCTGCTGCTTTTTCCATGACTACTTAGATTCCTTTGATGACTTAGAAGCTAAGCTCTCGCCTCTCTTGCAAGCCTTTGGCTGGTAAAAGATAATTGGACATAATACACTATTTGCCTTGTCTCCGACTTTGCCCAAGCCTTCTTTAAGTAAGCTCTTTACACCACTCTTCATAATCTTTGATCTCCTTTGCTATTTATTTGCCCTAAGGCATTTTTATAATAGCACTTTTTTTCCTTTATAACCGTGATTGTAAAAATTAATCAGATTTTTGTAATAATTCGTCTTTTATATACATTTTTCTAACTTATATATTAGAATCTCTACACGAAAAATATTCCCCTGAGTCTCCCAATATATGTCACCATCATATTTTTCTACTATGTTTTTCACATTTTGCATACCTATTCCGTGATGCATTATATCTTTTTTTGTAGTCCTAGGTAGATAAAGCAATTTATTATCTTTTTCTGTCTTTTTTAAGTCTCCATTATATGTATTTTCTATAGATATAATAAGCGTATTTAGTTTATATTGCATTATAAGATTAATACTTTTTTCATTACAGACTTTTTCACATGCTTCAATTGCATTATCCAGTAAATTACCCAGTATTATAACCATATCCATATTGTCGCAATTCATATCTATTGGGATATATATTTCTGTATTGAGAGTTATGCCCTTTGATGAAGCATAACTTTTTTTCATTCCTATTAACGCATCTAATGCCATATTTCCAGTTTCGACATTTGATATTATACTCTTATACTCCAACCCTAAGCTTTCTAAATAATCTCTTATTTTTTTAATTCTTTTTTCAGAATTTTCTTTTTTATCATCGCAAATTTCTCTTAACACCTCAAAATGATTATTCATATCATGTTTAAATGATATCATTTCTTTTCGTACATTTTTCATTTCTTCATTCCACTGTTCGTACATTGATATCTGTTTTAGTTGTAATTTTGACTGAACTTCCATTTCATTTTTCTGTGCTAAAATAATATAAAAATAGTAACTGATAAAATTTATAAATACCAATATCACACATACCGCAATATAACCTTTAGTTATTTCATTTTCAGTTACTGTTTCAAAAGTAAGTATACATATAGATACAAAACAACCTAAAGACACAGCTAACACTCCCATCCACTGTGATAATGATACATTATAGTTTTTTTGTCTTTTCCATATGTATACAACAAAAAATAAAATAACCGACGCGAGCATTTGTGTTAATATAGGCAATACAATATTCATTGACTTACTTTCTATTACTTCATTTATATCTTTCCCTATAAATAAAGCTACAACATTAACCATCACTGTTTCAACTGAAATTATAAAAACAACAAATGCTAATGTTGCGAATAATTTTTTCATCCATGAACCTTGACATATAATAAAAGCCACTATTTCTAAACATAATAAATACAAAACTGCATTTCTAATAGTGCTATTATAATTTGTAATTCTAATCATAAATTCATCAACTATCGAAACCATACACCAGCTTGCCACAAACCATCTTATATTTCTCTTTATCCCAAGCATTTCCCTTATATACACATAAAATACCAGCATCTGTACAATACACGTTAAAACATATACTATTATATCCTCCATTTACTCCTCGCCCTTTCTAAATCTCATATTCTATTCTGATTCATATACCATTTTTTTACCTGTACACGATATTTCTGACTTATGCTAAATTCCACATCATTTCCATTTACATTCAATACAACTTCCGTATAACTGATTGCCTTGATATATTTTTCATTAATTATATAAGACTGGCTTATTCTGGCAAAGCTGCTGCTAAGCTTTTGCAATTTGTCATCTATTTCGTCCATTTTGCCGTAAAATTCATCATCATTATTATTTATTCCTGTTATTTTTATCTTTCTGCCGTCACTTTTCAGATATATAATTTCTTTAAGCATTATGTATTTTTGATTTCCGTTTACGCTGTAATCAAGTTTTGGAAGCTCATCACATTTTCTCACAATAAGTTTGAAAACTTTTTCCACCTTTTCCTTTAATATAGGTTTTTCTATAAATCCGCATGGCTGTACATCAAATACATCATGAATAAATTGCTGATGACCTGTTATAAAGGCTATCATGGTCGCCGGATATTTCTCATAAATTCTTTTTGCTATATCTATACCATTCGTCTCGCCTAAATCAATATCAGTAAACACCGCATCAAAAGGTACTCCTGTCTCTACTTCATATATAAAGTCAGCTGCTTCATTATATACAAACAGCTCCATTTTACTTTCTATTAAATTCTCCATAGAATACAGATATTCCTGCATCTGCATCGTTATATCCTTTTTATCATCGCAAATGGCTATCCGCATCTTAAGTGTTCCTTTCTTTCACTACTGTATGCTACAAATATATTCCAAAAATCCCCTCAACTCCCTTTCAATTTTCTTTTTTAAATCTTCCGACAACATAAGCCAGATTTCATTTATCACAAAAAGATAGTTCTTATCCTCCACATCCATTATAAGTGATGGAGGATACCCCATCTTTTCATAAACCAATGATAGTATTGCAACATTTGGCTTAGATTTCCCCTTTTCTATGTCCCGATATGTTTTAATATCCATATCAAGCTCATCTGACATTTGCTCCTGCGTAAGATTATTTATTTTTCTGATACATTTCCATACACTGTGATTGTTTGTTCTCTTATCCTCCATATCTGATCTAAGCACTTCTATTTCCTTTGTGCTTATTTCAAGGTCGGATGTATGCTCAGTTCCATGATATTTTATGCCTAACTCAATACATATAACTGCAATATATAAAAAATCTGCTCTGTCTCTTTCGCTGCACTGCATCATCAACTCATTTAACACTGTATGCTTTTGCTCTATTCCTGTCACAAGAAAATCAGCACTAACGCCTGTCCTATTCAAAACAGCCAAAGAATTATACGACATTATCTTACTCATTTTTTCAATCTTGTTATAATGACCCTGTGTAAGATTAGTTCTTCTGCCCATTTCCTCCTGACTAAAGCCATTCTCTTTTCTATATGCAATTAATCTTTGAATAAACTTCTCATAAGAGACTGACATATTTTCTCCAATCTTACTAATACAATAATATTTTTTCACTTATAAATATTGTATATAAGATTAGACTTCCTATCCCTATCCAAATTGTGAATTATTTAATCTTTATTTACCCATTTGCTAATTAAAAAATGCCACCTTCCCTTATGTAAATTAATAAATTATCCAGTTGTATATATATAGCTGAAAAATATATTAATTTATATTAACATAATTTTTAAAATCTCTCAAGTAGGTTCTATATTTTTCACTTTTTTCAGCAACAGTTCATCTCTGCCGATACCTGCAGCCTTGGGACCGGTTTCTATGGTGGCGGATACGGCTTAGCGGCTGTATACTATGTGCGTAAGCATTGAGGAGGCTGTTAGAAATTTATTAATATGCTGCGGTTAT
>CAMENQ010000015.1 GCA_945928585.1 uncultured Roseburia sp.
TATGTGAAAATATAGAAATTGTTAAAACTATGCTAAAACTGCTTCCGTATGAATTAATTGAAATTGAACCTGATGAGATTGAAACAGAGTATATATACCGGTGTGGTGGAATTACCATTGGAGCAATAGATGACAGCATTACTTTCGTAAATGTTGATTACACACAATTCCCTGAAGGATACAGAAAAATACTTAATTTCTCTTTTGGTATAAATGGAAGTGCTGATTTTGAATATATGAAAAGTAAGTTAGGTGAACCGATAAACACATTTGAAGAAGACGGAACATATATCAGTATTTTTAATGCACCGGAAGACAGGGAGTGTTATTTGGAAGTGACATATTCAGCAGGAGAAGTTATTTCCATAAAATATTTTGCTATTTTCAATTAGATGGCAGACTATAAAGATAACCAGAAAAGGCATATTTTAAGCTTACAGCTTAGGACATGCCTTTTTTTGTTTGATATAATTATAAAAAAAGAAAGGGTTCCGGAAGGAATAAAGGTAAAGAAATGAAAAAGAACTTAATTACAATGGGGCTATTAATAATGGGACTTATGGTAAGTGATTTTATGCCACAGACAATGATGAATGCTTTTGCAGCGGAAGAGAGTAATGATAATGTTGATTATTTTGAAATGAACTCTGAAAAAGTAAATGAATTATGGGTAGGAGATAAGGTTTCGGCATATGGACTTGGAATTTTTACAACGTATACGGTTCTTGAAGGAAATAGTGTTGAGATTTCAGAAGGTAAGATTTCAGGTGGTCAGATTATAGGCAGTAAGATTTGTGCTGTAAAAGAGGGATATGCTAAAGTACAGGCTGAGTACAGGGATTATAAAAATGGTTCAGCAGGGATGGAGGAAGATTTAGAAATAGTAGGTACTGAAATTTTTGAAATTAATGTAGTTGACAGGCCGGATAAAGTTAAATTTATTGATGTGCCGGAGAGCATAAAATTGGGACAGAAGGTAGACTTTAAAGTTGAAAATGCTAATTATGGTTCAATACCGGGCATATATATCTCCGAAGCAAATAATAGCTTTTGCATGCCGGGATATGGTGGACCGGCTAGAGTTAGAACATGGCCGGGACTGTTGTTTACTGCTGTAAAGTATGATGATGATGGTACAATAGCTGAAAATGGACATAATTTAGCTACGATAGCATTTTATCCGGGAACATATAAATATGGAATGTATGGAGATATAGATAATGGGTATGATGGAACAGATGAACCGATAGGTACAGGTACTTTAGTTGTTGAGGAACCTGTGATTGAAACGAATGCTCCGGAAAGCGTTAAAAAAGGAAGTGTCTTGGAGTTTAGGACAAGTCTTGGTAACCTGTATATGGAAGATGAAGAAATAGCTAAGTTATTTAAAGCAATTTATGAACCGGAAATTACTATATTAGAAGGAGCAGATTGTGTTGAACGGTCTGAAATGGTATATGAGGATTTATCAACTGTTGAGTCAATTAAATTTATCAAAGATGGTACAGTAACACTTAAGGTCAGATATGTGGCTGATGTGGATTATGATGAATATAGTTCGGAGCCGGAGATTTATTATCCGTTACGTGGCAATTATGTACCGGAGCTTTATACGGCAGAAAAGATTATAAAAGTTTCGGTGAATAATGAAGAAACAAATGCAGAAACAAAAGAAGAAACAAAAGAAGAAACAAAAGAAGAAATAAAAGAAGAGCCGAAAGCAACCGACGGAAGAATTTCAGAAAAAGAAGCAGAAAAACTAGAACTTGAAGCAAAAGTGGAAGGCATTGATGAAAATGCTAAACTAGATATTAATACTATATCGGATAGCAATGAAGATTTAAAGGCCGTATTGTTAAATGAAAAATTACAGGGAAAGAAATTTGCTATAGCAGATCTCAAATTAATGGCTGATGGGGTGATTCAGCCTGGCAAAAAAATTAAGATTACCTTACCGGTAATGGAAAACATAAAAAATGCAAAATATGTTGAAGTGCTTAGAATGAATAACGAAACAAAAGAATTGGATTCTTTGGGTGTTGTTCCTGTAGAAAATGGAAAATTTACATTTGAGACAGATCATTTTAGTACATATGTATTTATGGAGACATCGGAGATAACAGAGACACCTAAAACAGAGGATATAAGCAATATGTTATTTATACCGTTATTAATAAGTGTTTTATTGGTAATTGGTTGCGTAATAAATAGCAAAAGGAAAAAAATAGCAGATTAGTAAACTTATAAAATACGGTGGAGTTGCCTGACTAAGAAAATTGTATGCTGTATAGCAGCATCCTATGGTTGTATTATATGACTATAGGGTGTTACTATACGGCATACGATTTTTTTATTGCAACAGTATTTTACTTTGTTTAACGTCGCTTACCTGCAAAAATGTAAATATTATCATTCTAATTAATAATATCTTTAATTTTCCGTAAAAGTATGCTATACTACACTGTAATGGAGTTTGAAAAGTTACACTTATTTATGGAGGATATATGAATAGCAAATTAAAGATAAAGGGAAAACTGGCTGTTTATCTGATATTTCCTACTATATTGGCAGTGCTTGCACTGGCAGGTGGAATTGTCATAGCTTTAAACTTAAGAGTTTTAGGCATAATAATTATGTCATTAAGTGTAGTATACATTATAACATCCCTTATAATGTATTTTATTAATAAACCTAAGTTTGCAAATGAATTTATGAAATTTGCAGCAAACTATGCACAGGTGCAGAAAGAGCTTCTGCAGGATTTAGATATTCCTTATGGACTTGTAGACATTACCGGAAATATCTTATGGGAAAATAATAGATTAAAAACATTGTTAAATGATGCCGGCAAAAGCAGAAATTTATTCCATCAGATAGAAGGAATTCCAACTGATACCATAGTGCTTTTTGAGGGAGAGGAAAAGACGGTAAATATTTCCATAGATGACAGAAATTACAGGCTGCAGTTTAAAAGGGTAAATACCCAAAGCATATTTGAAAACTCTCCTGTCATAGAGGTATCGGAAGGTAAAGACTATATTGTTGCAGTATACTTCTTTGACGAGACGGAAATCACAGCCCTGATAAAAGAAAACAACGACGAAAAACTGGTGTCAGGCCTTATATATATTGATAATTACGAGGAAGCACTGCAGACTGTTGAGGATGTAAGAGGCTCTCTGCTAGCAGCGCTCATAGAGCGAAGAATAAATAAATTTATTACAAATGTAGACGGTATTATAAAGAAAACAGAAAAGGATAAGTATTTTATAGCCTTTAAGCACAAGTATCTTGAGGGACTTCAGGCAGATAAGTTTTCCATACTTGACGAGGTTAAAACCGTAAATGTTGGAAATGAAATGAATGTAACCATCAGCATAGGTCTTGGTGTAGGCGGTGACAGCTATGCACAAAATACAGATTATGCAAGAACAGCCATGGATATGGCACTCGGAAGAGGTGGAGACCAGGCGGTTCTTAAAGAGGGAGAAAAAATATATTACTATGGCGGCAAATCAAAGCAGGTGGAGAAAAATACAAGAGTAAAAGCCAGGGTAAAGGCTCATGCACTGCGGGAAGTTCTCATGACTAAGGACAAAGTTATTATAATGGGCCACCAGATACAGGATATAGATTCCCTCGGAGCAGGAATAGGCATATACAGGGCAGCAAAGGCTATGGGAAAAAAGGTAAATATAGTATTAAACGAGGTAACTACATCCTTAAGACCTATGGTTGAAAGATTCTTAGATGATGATGAGTACGAGGAAGATTTATTTATAAAAAATGCACAGGCTATGGAGATGGTGGACAATACTACGGCAGTTATTGTTGTAGATGTGAACAGACCAAGCTATACTGAATGTCCGGAGCTGCTGAAAACATGCAGGTCTATAGTAGTATTGGATCATCACAGACAGACGAGCGAAAGCATAGATAATGCAGAGCTTTCCTATATAGAGCCATATGCGTCATCGGCATGCGAGATGGTTGCAGAGATTTTGCAGTATATACAGGATGGAATAAAGGTAAGGCCAATAGAAGCTGATGCCATGTATGGCGGAATTATGATAGATACAAATAATTTTGCAAACAAGGCAGGAGTAAGAACCTTTGAGGCAGCAGCATTTCTCAGAAGATGCGGAGCAGATGTTACAAGAGTGCGTATGATGTTCAGAAACGATGCGGATGAGTTCAGGGCAAGAGCAGTGGCGTTGAGCCGTGCAAAGATAGTGTATGATCATTATGTCATAGCAGAATGTCCTTCAGAGGGACTGGAAAGCCCTACTATTGTATGTGCGCAGGCAGCAAACGAGCTGTTAAACATAAATAGCGTGGATGCGTCCTTTGTATTCACCGAATACAATGACAAAATATATATAAGTGCAAGGTCTATAGACAGCATAAATGTTCAGCTTATTATGGAGCGTATAGGCGGAGGCGGTCATATGAATGTGGCAGGAGCACAGCTTGAAAATACATCCATACCGGAGGCAGAGGAGCTTGTAAAAACCACACTTAAAGAAATGGTTGATAACAATGAAATATAGACAATTATACTAAACGATGAAAAATAAAACAGAAAAAGGAGAAAAAAGATGGAAGTTATATTATTGGAAGATGTAAAATCACTTGGCAAGAAGGGCCAGATAGTAAATGTTAATGACGGATATGCAAGAAATTTCATATTAAAGAAAAAGCTTGGAATAGAAGCAAACAGCAAAAATCTTAATGATTTAAAGCTTCAAAAGGCAAATGAAGCCAAAATAGCACAGGAAAAGCTTGATGAAGCAAAAAAGCTTGCAGCTGAAATAGCAGAAAAGCATGTAACATTATCTATTAAATCAGGAGAAGGAGGAAAAACTTTTGGTTCAGTATCTACAAAGGAGATAGCAGAGGCTGTAAAGAAGCAGCTTGGATACGAGTTAGATAAGAAAAAAATGGTTCTTGATGAGCCTATAAGAACATTAGGAACACATATTATACAGCTTAAGCTTCATAAAGACGTGATTGGAAAGCTGGAAGTCAGGGTAACAGAGGCAAAATAATTGGGAGAAACAGTCATGGATGAAGCACTCATAAAAAAGATAATGCCACACAGCATAGAGGCTGAGCAGTCTGTTATAGGTTCCATGATAATGGATAAGGATGCTATTATGATTGCAGTGGAAATGATCGGTCCTGAGGATTTTTACGGAAGCCAGTATGGAATACTATTTGAAGCTATGCGTGAACTTTACAGTGCAGATAAGCCGGTAGACATTGTTACGCTGCAGACTAAGCTTAAGGAAAAAAATGTTCAGCCTGAATTATACAGCATAGAATTTATAAGAGAAATAGTAGCAGCAGTGCCAACCTCTGCCAACATAAGATATTACGCTAATATAGTTAAAGAAAAATCAATGTTAAGAGAATTGATAAAAGCCAATGAGGAGATAGCAGGCATATGTTATACTGAAAGAGAGTCAGTTGACGAAGTGATGAATCTGGCAGAAAAGCGCATTTTTAACCTTACCCAGAGCAGGGCTGCAGGTGATTTTGTGCCAATAAATCAGGTAGTAGTAGATGCCATAGAAAAAATAGAGGCTGCATCTAAAGCGGGAGGCAGCATAACAGGTATTCCCACCGGCTTTAATGATTTGGATTTACAGACGGCAGGTATGCAGCCATCAGACCTTATACTTATAGCGGCAAGACCTTCTATGGGAAAAACAGCATTTGTTTTAAATCTTGCACAGCATATGGCACTTAGAAAAAATGTAACAACAGCCATATTCAGTCTGGAAATGTCAAAGGTTCAGCTGGTGAACCGTATGCTTTCACTGGAATCAAAGGTAGATGCACAAAATTTAAGGACAGGTAATCTGGAGGACTCAGACTGGGAGCGTCTTATAGAAAGTGCCGAAGTTATCGGAAGTTCAAATCTTATTATTGACGACACGCCTAGTATATCTATATCGGAGCTGCGCTCAAAATGCAGAAAATATAAAATGAACAATAATCTTGGAATAGTCATTATCGACTATTTGCAGCTGATGACATTAGGAGGAAAGTCAGCCGAAAGTAAGCAGCTTGAGGTTTCGGAAATATCACGTTCCCTTAAGGCGGTGGCAAGAGAGTTAAACGTGCCGGTTATAGCGCTTTCACAGCTTAGCCGTGCAGTAGAGCAAAGACCTGACCACAGACCTATGCTTTCAGATCTGAGAGATTCAGGAGCAATAGAGCAGGATGCCGATGTTGTTATGTTCTTATACAGAGATGACTATTATAATAAAGAAAGCGAAAAGAAGAACATTGCGGAGGTTATTATAGCTAAGCAGAGAAACGGCCCTATAGGTACGGTAGAGCTTGCATGGCTGCCTCAATATACCAAGTTTGGAAATCTGGAAAAAAACAGACATCAGTAATGTGCGTTTTTTGCTACATTATTTATAAAAAGACATATATTTTAATATATATTTTAGTTTAGCCATATGATAATATGACAACGAGAAGCCGAGTGGCAGAAACATACACGCACGGGATAAAAGTGTGGGAAACGGAGGAAAAATGAATATTGAATTAACACCTGAAAAAATCAAAAAGATAGTTATTGCTGCAGTAGTAGTAATAGTTGCAGCAATACTTATTTTTAACTGCACCTATCAGGTAAGGGAGCAGGAACAGGCAGTGGTACTTACCTTTGGAAATGCAAAGACCGTATCACAGTCAGGACTTCACTTTAAGATACCATTTATACAGAAGGTAGAAAAAGTAGATACCACAATAAAAGGAATATCTATAGGTTATGATTTGGAAACAGGAAACACAATTGAAGATGAGTCACTTATGATAACATCAGATTACAATTTTGTAAATGTAGATTTCTTCCTTGAATATCAGGTATCTGATCCGATACTAGCATTATATGCTTCAGAGGATCCGGAGGAAATATTAAAAAATATAGCTCAGAGCTGTATTCGTACGGTAGTTGGAAACTCTGAGGTAGACAGTGTACTCACCACAGGGAAAAGTGAAATTCAGACCAAAATAAAGGAAATGATAAGCACGAGATTAGAGGAGCAGCAACTTGGTATATATCTTGTAAATATAACCATGCAGGATGCTGAACCGCCAACGACAGAAGTAATGGAAGCATTTAAGGCAGTTGAAACTGCAAAGCAGGGCAAGGAAACGGCAATAAATAATGCAAACAAATATAAAAATGAAAAAATGCCGGAGGCAGAAGCTAAGGTAGACCAGATAAAGCAGAGTGCTGAGGGAGAAAGACAGGAGCGTATCAATGAAGCAAACGGTCAGGTGGCAAGATTTGAGCAGCTCTATGCAGAATATATTAAGTATCCGGCAGTTACAAAGCTTCGTATGTTCTATGAGGCCATGGAGGAACTTCTTCCGAATATGGAAATAATTATTGATACAGGTGACGGCAACAGTGTACAGAAAATATTACCTTTAGATTCATTTGCAGATATAGCTATAGACGGCAGTGATAATTCAGAAGAGGAGACACAGTAAAAGTTGCATATTTGATTTGTTTGAAGTTGTATTTAGATGAAGACATATATGACTTGGATGAAAACATATATAATTCAAAAGAAATCGTATATGCAAAATATTGCAGAAATTAGGATTATTGTGAAAGGAAAGGTAAGCTTATGAATAAAAAGAAATATGTAAAATATATTATAGCTCTTTTGGCAGTGGCAGCAGTTATTGTACTGATGAATTCACTTGTTATTACATACGAAAATGAATACAAACTCATCAGGGTTTTCGGCAAGGTTGACAGAGTTATTACAGATGCCGGACTCAGCTTTAAAATACCATTTGTAGAGGAAACAGACACTATACCAAATCAGACACTGTTATATGATTTACCTGCATCAGAGGTTATTACAATGGAAAAGAAAACCATGATGTCAGATGTGTATGTACTTTGGAGAGTAGATAATCCACTTCTTTTTGCACAAACTTTAAGCGGACTTGTTAATAATGCAGAGGCACGTATAAATGCAGTTGTTTACAATTCTATGAAAGAGGTTGTAGGCTCTATGTCCCAGTCAGAAATAATAAGTGCAAGAGACGGTCTTTTAAGCGAAAAGATAATGGAGGGTATCGGAGATACAATGAGTCAGTATGGAATTACCCTCATAAGTGTAGAAACAAAGCATCTGGATTTACCAAGTGATAATAAGCTGGCAGTATACGAGCGTATGATATCTGAAAGAGAACAGATGGCAGCACAGTATACGGCAGAGGGAGATTCGGAGTCACAGATTATCAAAAACACTACAGATAAGGATATCACAATTATGCTGTCAGGGGCAGAGGCTGAGGCAGAAAAGATTATAGCAGACGGTGAAGCACAGTATATGCAGATACTTTCAACAGCATATTCAGATGAATCAAAAAGTGAATTTTATGCATTTGTAAGGTCATTGGATGCAGCCAAGAAAGCACTTATAAACGGAAACAATACACTTATACTTGATGATGATTCACCTTTGGCACAGATATTCTTAGGTCAGTAATTTTCGGTGAAAAAAAATGAAAAAGAAATCAATTAAAAAAGCAATTAAGCAGATTTTTCTGCTTTTGCTTTTTTGCGTTTTAGGATTTTGCCTGTATGCAGGAATAAAACTTCACAATATAAAAAAGGATGCCATAGCCATAGTAGACAAAGCAGGTGACAATGTTTTTAAACAGGGACTTACTACTATGGTATATGATAAGAATGGAAATATTATTGCCTCCCTAAATAGCGAGAAGGATGCATATTATCTGGAGTTTAAGGATATTCCATATATGGTAAAAGAAATTTTTCTTGTTACGGAGGACAGAAAGTTTTATGACCATTCAGGCGTAGATTATAAGTCGGTTGTAAGAGCTTTAATCGAACTTATAAAAAATGACGGTGCAATAACACAGGGCGGAAGCACCATAACACAGCAGCTTGCAAGAAATATTTATCTTACACATGAGGTTACTCTTAACAGAAAGCTGACGGAGCTTTTTATTGCAAAGGAGCTGGAGAAAAGATATTCAAAGGATGAAATTCTGGAATTTTACATAAATAACATTTATTTTTCAAATGGTTTATACGGAGTGGAGGCAGCAGCAAAGGGATATTTTAATAAATCAGCCTCAGAGCTTACATTGTCAGAGCTTTGCTACATATGTGCAATACCAAACAATCCTGAAATGTATAATCCCCTTACATGTAATGAAAACACTTTAAAGAGGCGGGACAGAATACTGAAACAGCTAAAGGAATACAAGATAATAGACGGGGCGGAATATGAGGAAGCATTAGCCCAGACAATAACCTTAAATCCGGGAGAAAAAATAAAGAATAATTATGTTGAAACATTTGTAAGATACAGTGCCACAAGAGAGCTTATGAAGCTGTATGGATTTGAATTCAGATATGATTTTTCAACAGATGGAGAAAAAGAAGAATATCTTGAAAAGTACAATGAAGAATACGGACGCTGTAACAGTATGCTTTTTACGGGAGGTTACCGTATATATACATCCATAGACATGGAAAAGCAGCAGCTTTTGCAAAGTATTCTTGATGAAAAGCTAATGGCTGATCCCTCTGTAAGTGATACAGGAGTTTATAACCTTCAGGGCAGCGCTGTAACCGTAGATAATAGCAATGGTTATGTGGTGGCTATAGTAGGAGGCAGGACACAGGAGCAGGAGGGATATACGTTAAACAGAGGCTATCAGAGCTTCAGACAGCCGGGTTCATCCATAAAGCCTATACTTACATATACGCCTCTGTTTGAAAGGGGCTATACGCCTGATTCAATTGTAGTAGACGAAAGAATATCAGGAGGGCCAGTCAATTCACCAAACACATATGCAGGCGAAATTACGGTAAGGACAGCGCTGGCATTGTCGAAAAATACAGTCGCATGGAAAATGTTTGACAGAATAGGCTGTAATACTTCAATAAAATATCTGCTTAATATGCAGTTTTCACATATAGTAAAAGAGGATTATGTTCCGGCTATGTCAATAGGCGGAATGACATATGGCGTATCGTCACTGGAAATGGCAGCAGCCTATGGCACACTGGCAAATAACGGAATATATCGTACACCTACCTGCATAGTTAAAATAACGGATTCCTTTGGAAATGTTATACTGGATAATGGTATGGACAGACAGGACGGAAAGCTGATATATGAAAAGAATGCTGTTCTTATGACTACAGATATATTAAAGGATGTACTAAACTGGGGAACTGGTAAAGGATACCAGATAGAAAATGCCATATGTGCAGGCAAAACAGGAACAACAAACGACAATAAAGACTGTTGGTTTGCAGGCTACAGTAAATATTATACTACGGCTGTATGGTGCGGTTATGATATGCCAAAGACTTTAGAAGGAAACATTATTAAATCGGCAGGCTCAATATGGCAAAGCTATATGGAAAAAATTCATGAAGGAACAATGAAAACAGATTTTGAGTCCTATGCAAAATATGGAAATGAAAGAAATGAAGTTGAAACAACTAAAAGCACAACTGATTATGAGACGACATTACCTGAAGAGGAAAATACGGAAACCGAAACGTATGAAAATACCGAACAGGAAACAAGTACGGGTAATGCAGATATACAGGAAACTGAAAATGATACCCAAAATGAAAACATTACGCAGGACAGCAGCATAAGCTTTGAGGAAGAAACTACAACATATGTTCCGGAGACAAATGATGGAGATGGATTGTATGTAGAATAAAAAAGTGTCGCTCGGCAGCGACACTTATAAATTCGCATTCGCGAATTTTTAGTTGGTCAAATTTATGCTGTTGCTTTAGGAGATTCCAAATATAAAAAGTGCCGCCAGACAGCGGCACTTTTTTATTCTTCAGTCTCAGATAAGGACTGCTCATATTTTTCTAATATTATGTTCTGTATATTGTCTCTGGTATTTGAATTTATAGGGTGAGCAATGTCTCTGTATTCACCGTCAAGTGACTTCTTACTTGGCATTGCTATAAATAATCCCTTGTCGCCTTCAATAACCTTTATATCATGAACAACAAACTCATTGTCAATAGTGATAGAGACAATAGCTTTCATCTTACCTTCTTTAGTTACTTTCTTTACTCTCACATCAGTAATTTGCATATAAAATCCTCCCGAAGTATTATTTTTTACATACCTACGCGCCCGTTATCGTTATAATCTGTTACGATTTTTATTCCATTTTCACCTATATGGGTAGAATTTGCGCGAATAGTACCACGGCTTTCAACTATACAGTTCTCTATAACAGTGTTGTCACCGATATATACATTATTTAAAATAATGGAGTTTTTAATAACACAATTATTGCCTATGTACGCTTTCTTAAATAATATAGAGTTTTCAACTGTACCATTTATAATACAACCACTTGATATAAGGCTGTTTTTAATATTTGCACCAAGGTTATATTTTGCCGGTGGCAAATCATCAACCTTAGAATAAATATCAGGATACTGTTTAAAGAAATAATTTCTTATGTCAGGCTTTAAAAAGTCCATATTTGTATTGTAGTAGCTCTCTACAGTAGAGATATTGCTCCAGTAAGAGTCCATCTTGTAGCCGTATATACGTTTAATGTTCTTATAACGGATAAGAATATCGTTTACAAAGTCGTATCTTTCTTCCTCGGCACACTTTTCAATAAGTTCAATTAACTGACGTCTTCTTATAATATAGATACCGGTAGAAACAGTACGTGACTCTGTAGAAACAGGTTTTTCCTCAAAGTAAACAATACGTCCGTCTTCGTTCATTTTAACAGTACCAAATCTGGATACATCTGTGTCCTCAGGCATGTCCTTACATACTACGGTGATATCTGCCTTCTTTTCTATATGATACTCTAATACTTTGTTATAATCAATCTTATATACACCATCACCTGCAGCAATAATAACATATGGTTCATGGCTTTGCTTTAAAAAGCTGATGTTCTGCCAGATACTGTCAGCAGTACCACGATACCAGTAACCATTATCAGCTGTAATAGAAGGAGTGAATACAAATAATCCACCCTGTTTACGTCCGAAATCCCACCATTTAGATGAACTTAAGTGTTCATTTAAGGATTTGGCATTGTACTGTGTAAGTACAGCCACCTTTTGTACATGGGAGTTAGTCATATTGCTAAGTGCAAAATCAATAGCACGATAGCTTCCGGCTATAGGCATTGCAGCCACGGCTCTCTTGTATGAAAGCTCCTTCATTTTTTTGTTATTTCCACCTGCCAGTATAATTCCAATCGCTCTCATTACATATCACCTGCCTTAATAATATATTCGCCGCTGGCTAAAACTCCATCCGGATAATCTGCATTTTCAGTTTTTCCGGAGATAGCTGTATTCTTTCCTATTTTGACATTTGAAGGTATGTACGAATTTTCTCCGATAGTAGCAAGTCCAAAAGCATAAATCCTTGGGTCAAGCTTACTTGGAACATCCTCTCCTACGCCAATCTCACAATTCTTTTCAATAGTAACATTTTCTGCAATAATAGATTTGTTAACCCGACAGTCCTCACCGATAACTGTGCCTTTCATAACAATTGAATTTCTAACAACAGTACCCTTTCCAACAGTAACACCGGCACCTATAACTGAATCATAAACTTCGCCATAAATTTCGCATCCCTCACTGATTATACTCTTGTCTATTTTTGCCGTATCAGCAATGTACTGAGGTGGGAGAGTGTCACTCTTTGTGTAAATTCTCCAGTATTCCTCGTAAAGATTAAAGATAGGTATAATATCAATAAGCTCCATATTAGCTTCCCAGTATGAGTTTAAGGTTCCTACATCTTTCCAATAGCTGTTGTATTCATATGCAAAGATTCTGTCTCCCTTCTCAAAACAATAAGGAATAACATGCTTACCGAAATCACAGTTGCTCTGGTTTTTAAGTGTTATAAGTGCTTCCTTTAAAACAGACCACTTAAAGATATAAATACCCATAGAAGCAAGATTGCTCTTTGGATGCTCAGGTTTTTCCTGGAAATCATTAATCTGGTTATTTTCATCTGTAACAACTATACCAAAACGGCTTGCCTCCTCAATGGGAACAGGCATGGCAGCTATAGTTACATCTGCATTGTTTGATTTGTGATAATCAAGCATAACCTCGTAGTCCATTTTGTAAATGTGATCTCCTGAAAGAATAAGTACGTATTCAGGATTATACTGCTCCATAAATTCAAGGTTCTGATAGATAGCGTTCGCTGTACCTGAGTACCATTCACTATTTCCGCTCTTTTCATATGGTGGAAGTACAGTAACACCTCCAATATTCCTATCAAGATCCCAAGGTATACCAATACCTATATGAGAGTTAAGTCTTAAAGGCTGGTATTGGGTTAAAACACCTACAGTATCTATTCCCGAATTAATACAATTACTTAATGGGAAATCAATAATACGATACTTGCCGCCGAATGAAACCGCCGGCTTTGCGACTTTCTGTGTTAAAACACCAAGTCGGCTTCCTTGTCCTCCTGCCAGTAACATGGCAATCATTTCTTTTTTAATCACGTAATCACCTCGTTGTATATAATATGTATATAGTATAGCATAGCTTTTGGGAAAATGCTATAACAATTTAATGAAAATTATTGCAAAATTCGCATAATTTTGGAAATTTTAACCATAATAACTAATAATTGCTTTTTTTGTATTTTAGTAGTACACTTTAAAATCATAGTTTAAATATTCGGGAGGGAAAAGAGTTGAATACTAAACATATAGATTTTGAAAAAGTGAAAAAAATTCATTTTATTGGTATAGGCGGCATCAGTATGAGTGCACTTGCTGAAATTGTTATGGCAAAGGGCATTAAGGTGTCAGGCTCTGACAGACAGTCATCTGAGATTACGAGGCATCTTGAAAAAGCAGGGGCATTTATAGTATATGAGCAGACAGGAAAAAATATTACAGAAGATATAGACATGGTAGTTTATACTGCAGCTATAAGCAGTGACAATGACGAGCTTAAGACAGCACTTGAAAAAAACATACCGACCATGGTAAGGGCGGATTTTCTTGGATTATTAATGAAAGAATATAAAACAGCAGTCTGTGTGGCTGGAACACACGGAAAAACAACTACAACATCCATGCTTGCACATATTCTTATGGAAGGAGAAAAAGATCCTACTATATTAGTGGGCGGCATACTTGACAGCATAGGAGGAAATTTGCGGATAGGTCATTCGGAAAATTTTGTTACGGAGGCATGTGAGTATACAAACAGCTTTCTTTCATTCTTTCCTACTACAGCCATTGTGTTGAATGTATGTGCGGATCATCTTGATTTTTTTAAGGATATAGATGACATAAGACACAGCTTTAAGGAGTTTATAAAGCTTGTACCTGATGACGGACTTGTAGTATTAAACGGAGATATTCCAAATATTGAATATTTTACGGAAGGGTTAAAATGCAGGGTAGTAACTGTAGGAAAAGATATAGAGAAAAATAATATCAGTGCATCAGACATAACAGTGAATGAAAAGGCGTGCTGCTCATATAATTTAATAGTAAACGGTGAAAATAAAGGGCGTATAAGCCTTAGTGTTACAGGAGAGCATAATGTATACAATTCCCTTGCAGCCATAGCATCAGCACTTGATATGGGAATTAGTGTGGAAAAGATAGAAGCAGGCTTAAAAAGCTATGGGGGAACTGAGAGACGTTTTGAATATAAGGGCAGTTTCAACGGAGTAACGGTAATAGACGATTATGCCCATCATCCTGATGAGATAAAGGCTACACTTGACACTGCAAAAAATTATCCCCACAAGGATATATGGGTGGTATTCCAGCCTCATACCTACAGCAGAACAAAGGCCCTTCTTAAAGAATTTGGCGAAGCACTGTCAAAGGCGGATCATGTGGTGCTGGCAGATATATACGCAGCAAGGGAAAAGGATACACTTGGCATAAGCTCGGAAAATGTAGCTGAACAGGTGGCATTACATGGAACTGACGTACATTATATAGGAAACTTTGAGGAAATAAAAAAGTTTTTGAAAAAAAGTTGTACACAAGGTGATTTGTTGATAACTATGGGAGCCGGAGATATTGTAAAAGTGGGA
>CAMENQ010000016.1 GCA_945928585.1 uncultured Roseburia sp.
CCATAATGAAAGCTTCATTTAATGTAAGTACCATACTCAGCACAAACAGGAATGGCTTAATCACTATGTATGGTGTAAGTGAATATACATATCCGCAGAGGATTTCCTTGAATCTTCCTTCACCATCATTTATTGTACATACAAGGTATGTTACTGCTGATGCAGCTAAAAGAATACCTACAACTGTCATTATATCGCTTGGTATCTCATATTTTCCATCCTTGACTGTCTTAAATATAAATCCGCAGAAATACTTATATATAACATTGAAGAGAATAAATATAAATGTCAATATACCTGCTGAAAGATATGACTTCATACCTTCTCTCTTTACAGCATATGTTCCATCCATAGGATGTCTCATATATTTTACTGAAAATACAAGTCTCTTATAAAGCATTGTATCTCTCAGTTTCTTTGTTGCCCTGCTTACAGGTCCGAAAATTTTCCATTTTCTATTTGCAAACTTAAGGAATTTTACTACTACAACTATACCTATAATCACAGCTAAAAGCCATACTACATATTTCTGAAGCCATACATTACGTACTTCCCAGAAAGCTTCTGAATAGCCTTCTTTATTCTTTGCCAGTCTGTATGAATCCATAGCCTCTTCATAGTTGCCTTCATAGAAAAGTGCCTGTGCCATAGCAAGGTTTGCATAATCAAACAGTCCGTTCATTCGGATAACCTGTTCCAAAGGCTCCTTACTTTCCTTATAGAGACCTTTTGAATAAAGAACTAATGATTCATGAATAAGCTGTGTAAACTCAGTAGGTACAAATACCTGTATCTCGTTTGACTCTGAGTCAAGAACATAGATATTGTCATTTTCATCTACTGCCAATGCACTAAGTTTATTGAAAAGACCTACTCTGTTCTCGTTCTTGTCTTCACCACCGAATACGAAAAGACATGAACCTTCACTTGTATACTCATATATATATCCGTCTGATGTACCAACATATATATTGTCATACTGACCTACAGCAGCTGTGATAGCTGACTCAGGATAAAAATCTGCTTCAAAAAGGTTTGTACCTGCTATGTTCAGCTTCTTAATGGCAAGTGCTGTACCACCTGTAATAGTATAGACAAGTCCCTTTGAATCAATGGCGATATTGTCAATACTAAGAGGAGCACTACCTGTCATCTTTGCTTCCTGTTCATCTGTAAGTATAATGCTTAAGAATTTTGTCATAGCTGAAACCTCAGCTGCGTTTGTTCCAAAATATCCTAAGAATGTTCCGCCGTTTGTAGGTGAAATCTGAATAACACCATTTGAGTTTGCCTTTCCAACTATATACAGATTTCCTGCTGCATCAACAATAAGCTTACTTGGCTTATATACTGAAGAACCATAAAGCACATCTTTAGGTTTATTATAGGTTGTAACCAAATCACCGTTATGGTCGTAAACAAGAACAGCTCCTTCTTTTTTGCTTACATATGTTTCATCTGCAACATATATATATTCGTCTGTAACAAACAAACCTGAAGGATCGCTAAGATCATCTTTACCTATAAGCTGAATAAGATTACCTTTAAGGTCAGCTACAACTACCTGTGAATTGTAGGTATCGGCAATATACATTTTATTGTCGTGTACCTTGATATCTGTTGCATTGCTTAATGTAAAATTATCTATGCCTTCGATATCACTCATAATTTTTACTATTGTATTGCTAGGAATGTATGCAGTCTGTGTCTCTACATATTCTCCATAACCGTTTTCAGTGTAGGTCTTGTATGGAACCTTAGCACTGGTTTCGGTCGATGGAATAGCTATTAATGCTATAAGAACAGCCGCTACCATAAATGCAATTATTCTTGAAATCTTCTTCATATTGACCTCCTTTAATATTTTTTGATGTTCATTTTCTCTTTTATTTGATACCAGAATGTGCCATTGTATTCATAACGTCCTTCTGTAAATAAATGAACAATATTAAGTTAGGTATGAACATGATTAAAGTGGCTGCCGCCTGAACTCCCTGACCTTGTACAAGGTTGTTTGCATTTGCCAGGGTAGTAGCATAGAATGCCAATGTTTTTTTGCTCTCTGTATTTATGAAGTTGTTAGAGCTTTCTACATAACCCCAGCACTGCTGGAATGCAAGTATAACGCCTGTGGCAAGTGCCGGTTTAACCAGCGGGAGAATAACACTTCTGTAAATACGGAACGGAGAAGCTCCGTCAATAGATGCAGCTTCAATAAGTGCATCAGGAACACCGTCAACGAACTGTTTTATCAGGAACAGACTGACGGGCATCGCCAGCAGCGGTAAAATATGTGCCCACATTGTATCAAGTACACCGAGACCGCTCATAATAAGGTATCTCGGAATAAGCACTGCTGCTGCGACGAACATAAGAGCTGCCTGATTGATACTGAATATTGTATCTCTGAATTTAAATTTCATCTTTGACAATGCAAAAGCTGCCATAGTTGAAATAATAATACCAACGAAACAAACGATAACTGTAACTAATAAACTGTTAAATACGTATTTACTCATTGGTATACCTGAGTTTGCCGCTGTTTTAGACATAGCACTGAAATTTGTCAGTGTAGGGTTTACAACGTAAAACTTAGGTGGGAATGCGAAAAGCTCTGTAGCTGGTTTAAATGCGTGACAGAAAATGAAAACCAGTGGGAAGAGCATAAATATTGCCAATGGCAATAAAATTATATAAATTTTAATCTGTCCTTTATCAAATCCTGACGGATTGATACCATTTCCTTTATATCCGGCCATTTTATACTCTCCTTTCTATTCTTTTTCTGTAAATAATTTACTTGCTACTTTTGAGAACAGCTGAATTATAAGTAATAATACAACTGAAACTGCTGCTGCATATCCCATTTCGTAACGCAGGAAACCATAATCATCAATATGGTTTACCATAAGCTGCCCTGCGTATCCCGGAGTAGGGTTTGAACCTGTAAGTGATACACCGATTGTACCATTATTAAAGGTATTTACAACTGCCATAACGGCGGCGAATAACATCTGTGGCTTCATTGTCGGAATTGTGATGTAAATCATCTGCTGGAATCTGTTCTTGATACCATCGATGGCACCCGCTTCATAAAGCTCTTCATCAGCATTCATAATACCTGCCAGTATAGCAAGGAATCCAACACCCATTGCGCTCCATAAACCTACTATAATCATAATAGGAAGTATGTATGTAGCTGTAGAAAGCCATGCAATAGGCTCATTTATAACTCCAAGGCTCATGAGAATGGCATTTAAGTAACCACCCTCATCACCTGAGAAGATAATCTTCCATAATACTGCCATCGCTGTACCCATGGTAAGTGATGGTGAGTAGAATACAAGTGCGAGTATTGTTCTAGGTACTCTTGTAAGCTGTGCAATAGCCCATGCAAGTAAAAATGATAAACAATATCCGCCCGGACCTACTATCAGTGAGTATGTAACTGTATTTGGAAGTACATACTGCATAAAGATAGAATCCTGTGTTGCTAAGTTAATGTAATTTGTTAGTCCCACAAAACCTGGAGCCTGAATTGTATTGAAATCGGTAAACGATAAACCAATTGCAACTATTATAGGCAAAATGATGAATACTACAAACAGAGCTCCGTAAGGAAGTAGGAATAAAAAAGGATATTTCTTACCTGTTTTCATGTTCATTTCCCTCCATTTTTAATCTTCACTGCCTAATAATTCTTTGACCATATCTATATTCGGAACTACATATTCTCTTATAACGTTTCCTTCATTGTCAAGATAACCAAATTCCTGAAGCTTACGTTTTGTTTCACGGTTAATTCTCTTAACCGCTTCATCAAGAGATGTTCTCAAGGTTTCACCATTTAGGGCTACCTCTACATATGCATTACTAAGCTCACGCTCTACCATATAAGTACCAGGTATACGTGGTGTTTCCTCTATCCATTCCATAGATTCCAGGATAACCTTCTTATCAGTAGAATCCCAAGGAAGAAGTGAAAATGCTTCTGTGTTTGCTGTGTTCCAAATATATTCTTTACCATATGTTGTCTGAAGAATATTACCAAAGTCTACCTGTGTATCTGTAGACATCCACCACTTAAGATACTCCCATGCTGCTTCCTGTCTGTCCATCTCAGTTCCATCCTTAAGGACTATAGGTGTATCATTTCCATTCTCCATAATAAGTGAAGCCTGAGCTGCACCTGCTGTCTGTCTCTGGATAACACCATTTTCATCCTCCACACCCGGTACAAGTGTAATCTCCCATGAGTTTGCAATCTCAGGAGCTGCATTTATAAGTAAGCTGTAAAGGAAATAATCTGCTATACCTATAGGCATATCACCATTTCTGAAATGCTGATACATACTTCCTATACCTGTAGGAAGATCATATATTGTATACAGTTCTGTAAGTGTAGTAAATGCTTCAACCGCTTCATCAGTGTTCAGTGTTGAATCTCCTGTACATACATCGCCGTACATTGAAGCACCATACTGATAGAAGAACGGAGCTGTCATTGCCAGCGTTCTTGTACCTGTAGTACTTTCTGAGAAGTGGAAGAACTCAAGACCTCTATTTTTAAGTTCCGGAAGCATCTGCTGTACTTCCTCCCAAGTCTGAGGTACTTCAATATTTAATTTATTTAATATGTCTGTTCTGTAGAACATAACATAGAAGTAAAATGTCTCCGGCATACCGTATATACCTGCTGTATCCTTACCATCTTCAGGATCATCATAAAGATATGGTACAAGTAAACCTTCCTCAAACTGACTGAAAACTTCCTTATAATCAGAAAACTTTGTCATATCAACTGCAGCACCTCTAAGTGCGAATTCAAACGGCTGGTCATAATTTATAGCCTGTGCCACATCAGGTGCATTACCCGCTGCATTTGACAAGATTAATTTTTGGGCATCCGGCATAATACAAAGGTCGACCTCTATGCCTGTCTTCTCTGTAAAATCCGAATCCACAAGTGACTGTATAATCTCCAGATACTGTCTTGGTCTGTTAATCCAAACCTGCAGATGTGTTTCTTCTACATTATCTGTAGAATATGCCTGACTTGTAAATGAAGAAACAAATCTCTTTATCGCTTCCCATATCTTAACAAATATATTTGTTTTTCCATCAAGTTCGTGACCTTCCTGATATACATTTATCTCATCAATACTTATATTGTTTGCTGTGATTTCTGTAACAAAGTTTGCAAGGTTTGCTGTAGCAGAGCTTGTATTTGTAGAAAGTTCTGCTACTCTCGATGGAAGCTCGCTTATGTCCTCTGAGAGGCTTTCAAGTTTATTGATAGCTTTATCGACACCTGCTAAAGCACCAACATCTTCATCCTCTGTAGAGTATTTTGCAAGCTGTTCATACATTTCAGTAAGTGAATCTATCCATGATGCCATTCTGTCTTCAACATCCGGAACATACTCTCTTATATCGATTTTTCTCCATTTATCCTGGCTGCTTCCAACGACCTTTGTTATTTCAAGTGAAAGATCGTTTATCTCACTCATAATATCGTCTATGGTCTCAAGTGCATATCTGATATTTTGGTTTGAGATAGTAAGGCTTAAATAATGTGTTCCCTTTGTAAGGTATAAAGCCATCTTCTCTCCATCGTTTCCCTCAAGTGTCATGGTTGTAAACGATTTCTCATAATCAAAAGAATATGCCTGTAATTCCTTATTCGGAATCTCTCCATCTATTCTTATATCCATAAAAACAGGCATATCAGTTTTTTTATCCTGTCTGTAATCAAATGCAATGTAGTAATATCCGTCTGCCGGTACCTCCATCTCATAATTCATTGTCATACCTGCATCATTAAACGAACCAGCATCGATAATGTTAAGTGTTTTCTTCTTATAATTATAAGGTGTAAGGTCTACATTGTACTCACAGGTAGGTCTGATAGACGGATCATTTCTGGTATAAGGTCTTTCGCCCTGAATAGGCTCAACATAATTATTTCCATCTGCTTTATTACCTGTTTCATAATCAGGTATCTCTTCATCACCGGATAAAATTATATCTCCTATAAGAAGAGTACCTTCTGTCATAGTAAGAGTTATGGTGTTTTCTCCTTCCTCAAGCTGAAGCTTAAGAGGTGTTGAGTATCGGTAGCTGGAATCAGACACATATTTTGTCTGCCATACCATATACTTGTCCGGAACAGCAACAATCTCATTATCATATCTGTCATAAGATGGTTCTGCAGGATCTTTCCATAAATCCTCAAATTTTAATGTGTTAGCTTCATAGAAAGGAACCTTTCCGTTAAGTTCAAGTACAAGCTGAGGAACTAATATAGAAGTTTCATCTCCTGATAAATACTCAAATGCCACATTATATAATCCGGCTTTTGGAGCTGTAATCTTCAATGTAACCTTCTCGTCAATAGACATATCTACTGCATCCTTATCAGTGGCATCTCCATAATCTCCATTGACCAGCTCTGCTGTACTGCTGTCAGCAACATATGCTTCTTTTACAGGAATGGTTACTGTCTCTCCAGTATATTCCTTATATGTATACCCTTTACTTACATTCGAATATCTAAGCTCGAGTCTTTCATTCACATATGTTTCGCTTGCTGTAGATGAATCCGAAGCATCTGCTGCTGCGTCATCACCTTTAGTGGCATCATCGGCTGTATCTGTAATATCAGAATCATTTTCATCAGCCGTACCGGTGTCCTGTGTGCCTTCTACTGTCTGACTGTCATCGTTTCCGGTAACATCCTCAGTAGCGTACGCCGTAAATTCGCACGACAACATGGATACCAATGTAACAAGTGCCACAATTCGTGTCAGGCCTCGTCGTCTCATATACCTGCCTCCCTCTGTAAATTTAATTTAAGTATATTCAGCATATTAAACATACTGTGTACTATGGTGATTTTTCACAAAGAATAATGCTGAGCATACTTATACTATGATAATATTATATACATTATTGACATATTAGTCAAGCCGTCAGTGTGGGTTTTTTGTATATTTTTAACATATCAAGACTATTTAAATGTATTTTCTTTTTTACACATCATTTCGGTTTATTTTATATAATTTTTGCACAATTTCTTTTCATTTCCTGTATTAATTAAAAACTATTTGTTTTCAAAAAGAAGAGGGAGATACATATGTATCTCCCAACAATTCATTATCAATTCGTATTTTTAATTTTTTAAAAATTTTTATTCTTCATTCTTTGAATTTTTCTTCTTAGAAGATGTTGCTACTGCTACAACTACGATAACTACTACAACAACTACTACTGCTATTATAACATACATCATAGTGTTATCTTTTTCTTCTTCTGCATCTTCGCCATCCTGTGGTGCTGCAAACTGGTTAGGGTCTGCAAGCTGTGGCTTACGTGTTTCAGGCTCTTTGTATGCTTCTATTTTTGCTGATTCAACACCTGCAACGTTTGTAGCTTCATAAAGTTCCTTAATATCATCTGATGATAAAGCTCTATCGTAGATATAAAGTTCATCAACGCTTCCCGAGAAAGGAACATCCCATGCATTTGCAGCCAGGTAAAATGACTTATCATCTCCGGTTACTTTATACATTTTTGCGTCACCGGTTGTCATTCCAACAAGCTGTCCGTCCCAATAAAGCTTTCCGGTTTCTCCGTCAACTACTGCAGTAACCATATGCCAATCAAATGATAACATTGTATCATCTGTTGTAAGTTTATTTGTTCCTGCTAAGACTTCCACTCTGTCAGGTTTTCCACCTTCAGCTCCTCCAAGAACCGGGCCTCCTGAAGCCCACTTGTCATTAAGTCCCGGCCAAATACCTACCCACGACTGAGTAGACTGGTCTGTTCCGCCATACCAAATCAACGGCTCAGCAAAACCATTAAATTCACTTGTCTTAGTCCAAACAGACACAGTGTATGAGTCGCCTTTTGCCTTAACATTAAGGTTTAATCCATCCTTATTTCCTTTCGCAAGTACAATAGCCTTACCATTTACACCTTCTTCATAAGTAAATGTATCTCCTGCTACTGCGTCTGCACCCACTTTAGCGCCATTACCTTTTCCTGTCTGTGTAGCTTCTTCACCTGTTACTTCATTTTTTGTGTCTTCATCAAATCCGTAGTGGGCAATCAAGTCTGACTTTGTATCAGCAAATGCTGACATAAGCATAGACATAGTCATCACAGCTGTAGCTGCAACTGTTAAAAATTTCTTTCTCATTTGATTTTTCCTCCCTGTTATTATTGAATTGATAATTTATGTATACTTCCATAAACTTGTAATAATTTTAACATACTTTTATGTTTTCGTCAACATCATACCCAAAAAAACATCTCTATTTTTTTTGAAAAACAGAGACGTTTCTTTTTGTCATTTCAACGTACAAACCTTAACAATCCGTTAATATTTGCCGTTACCATTAATCTTTTTTCTTCGTTGCAACTATAATACCTGCAACCACAACTACAGCAACCACCGCAATAACAACAATAACTATAGGATTTGTTTGTCCGCTGTTTTCTGTTGCATCAGTTTTTGCTGATGTTTGTGTCTTTGTTGTGCTTTTAACAGTATTATCTTTTTTTGTTGTAGTTTTTTCTTCTGTATTTTCTTTTTTATTTTCTGCTGTTGTTTTTTCTTCTTTTGCAGTTGTTTCTTCTACAGTAGTATCTTTCTCTGCCGCAGTATTATTTGAACTTCCTGCACCTGATAATGCAGGTGTTTCACTTGTAGATACTTTCATGGAAACTCCTGTATCTCCCGTAAAAAATACATATAAACCTGCACTTGTATCTGCCGTAATGGTAGCTGTACGTGTTGCCGCAGTTCCATTTGCACCTGTCGCATCATATTTGTATACTATTGTATCTCCGGTTTTTGTGATTGTTATGTCAAGATGTGCGTCTGCCATCATTGCAATAAATGCATCATTTCCATCCAAAGATGCCATTCCTCCGTCATACGTAACTGATGCGTCACCCCAGCCATAATTATCGCCACGGGCTACATAGTATTCCTGATAACCTTCATAATTATCAGCTGACGGCTCTGTTTTTCCATCTGTCGGTACATTTGCAAATACAGCATTAACATTTGACCACACCTCTGCTCCGCCTTTTACGTCAATATCAAATTCTATTGAGGCACCATCTTTAATCTCATATGCCGGTGTCCATGCATCCCACCAGGCTTCATTAGAAATTTCATTTGTATCTGCCAAAGCCGTAAACATCATAGATATGGACATTACTGCTGTTGACATTACCGCTAAAAGTTTCCTTTTCATTCTTATGTTTCCTCCTTAAATATTTTTATAATAAACACGTATATTTTTATGAAAAATATTTAACTCCGGACTCAAATATCTTCATATCCTGTTCACCGTAAATATTTATAGCCACAGCATCTCCTCTACGCTCTGAATGTGCCATTTTACCGAAGCATCTTCCATCAGGGCTTGTTATACCTTCTATGGCACAATAAGAACCGTTTACATTCCACTCTTCGTCCATAGTAGGATTTCCGTTTTCGTCCACATACTGTGTAGCTACCTGTCCGTTTTCAAACAGTTTCTTTATCCATTCATCATTTGCAACAAAACGTCCTTCACCGTGAGAAGCCGGATTTACATATGTTTTTCCAAGCTCTGCTCCTGCAAGCCAAGGTGATTTATTTGTAACAACCTTTGTATAAACCATTTTTGAAACGTGACGGTTTATTGTATTATAGGTAAGTGTAGGTGAATTTTCATCCTGTCCTGTTATCTGTCCGTTTGGCACAAGCCCAAGCTTTATAAGTGCCTGGAAACCGTTACATATACCAAGTGCAAGTCCGTCTCTTTCATTAAGAAGCTTCCATACGGCTTCTTTTATTTTTTCATTTCTGAAAGCTGTTGCAAAGAACTTGGCAGAACCATCCGGTTCATCACCTGCTGAAAAGCCGCCCGGGAACATAATAATCTGAGCTTCATTAATGGCTTTTTCAAAAATACTTACAGAATCACGTATATCCTCTGCATTTAAGTTCTTAAATACCTTTACGCAGACATTGGCTCCTGCTCTTTCAAATGCCTTTGTACTGTCATACTCGCAGTTTGTACCAGGGAAAACAGGTATAAATACCGTAGGCTTTGCTACTTTGCTTTTACATACATATATCTGTCCCTTATCATATACAGGAGTATCAAGTGTTTTTGTATCCTTAGTTGAACGTGTAGGGAATACTTTTTCCAAAGGTGCTTCCCATGAATTTATGGCATCGTCAAGGCTTATAACCATATCTCCATACTTTATGGTCTTTTCGGAAGTTACACATCCTATAACTGTCATATTGTCTAAAAGTCCTGCCTGCTTTAAGGTTTCCTCCGCTGATGAAAGCTTATCTGCCGGAATTTCTGCTACTATATTGCCAAACTCCACTGCAAATAAATCCTCAGGCTTAACTTCCTTATCTATTTCCACACCAAGCTTATTTCCAAATGCCATCTTTGACACTGATGCAGCCACACCCTTTGAATCAAGCGCATATGCAGCCACAATACTCTTGTTCTCAGTTAGAGAATGTATAGCATCATACAGCTTCATTATCTGTTCATATACAGGCTTGTCAAATTCGTCTCTTTCTATGGTAAACTTAACAATCTTATCTCCCGGATTCTTAAATTCAGGTGTTACTATGTCTGCTTCCTTAGCTATGTCTACAGCAAATGAAACAAGTGTCGGAGGAACATCTATGTCATTGAATGTACCTGACATACTGTCTTTTCCTCCGATTGAAGGAAGTCCAAAGCCAAGCTGTGCATCATATGCACCAAGAAGTGCTGCAAAAGGCTGGCTCCAACGTTTTGGATCTTCTGTCATACGACGGAAATACTCCTGGAAAGTAAATCTTATCTTTTTATAATCTCCGCCTGTTGCTACTATCTTGGCTATTGATTCCACAACGGCATACATACTTCCATGGTATGGACTCCAGCTTGACAGATATGGGTCAAAGCCGTAGCTCATCATAGTAACAGTGTCACATTTTCCTGCGAGTACAGGAAGCTTTGCTACCATAGACTGGGTTTCAGTCATCTGATATTTTCCTCCATGAGGCATAAGCACTGAACCTGCTCCTATGGAACCGTCAAACATTTCAACAAGTCCTTTCTGCGAGCATACATTCAAATCTGAGAGAGTATCCATCCATGCCTGTTTTACATCTGACACCTGCTTCTTTACAAAATAGTTTTCTTCCTTAGACGGCATTTCCACCTCTACATCAGTTTCCTGATGTGCTCCGTTTGTATCAAGGAAGGCTCTTGAAATGTCTACTATTGTCTTTCCTCTCCACTTAAGTGTGAGTCTCGGCTCTTCCTTTACAACTGCCACCTTAACAGCTTCAAGGTTTTCCTCGTTTGCATACTTTAAGAATTCATCAACATCCGCAGGGTCTACAACAACAGCCATACGCTCCTGTGACTCTGAAATGGCAATTTCTGTTCCGTCAAGTCCTGCATATTTTTTAGGTACCTTGTCAAGGTCTATGTCAAGTCCGTCAGCAAGCTCACCTATAGCTACCGATACACCGCCGGCACCGAAATCGTTACATTTCTTTATAAGTCTGCTTACTTCCTCTCTTCTGAATAATCTTTGGATTTTTCTTTCTGTAGGTGCATTTCCCTTCTGTACTTCGGCACCACACGTTTCTATGGAAGATTCCGTATGAACCTTAGATGAACCTGTTGCTCCACCACAGCCGTCTCGTCCGGTTCTTCCGCCAAGTAAAACAATAATGTCGCCCGGATCAGAAGTTTCTCTCTTCACTGCCCTTCTTGGAGCTGCGCCCATAACTGCACCGATTTCCATTCTCTTAGCTACATATGAAGGATGATAAATCTCCTTTACAAGTCCTGTAGCAAGTCCTATCTGGTTTCCGTATGAGCTGTAGCCGTTTGCTGCACCACGCACCAGCTTTTTCTGCGGAAGCTTACCTTTTAATGTGTCCTTTACAGACTTTGTAGGGTCTGCTGCTCCCGTAACACGCATAGCCTGATATACATAAGTACGTCCTGAAAGGGGATCTCTTATAGCTCCTCCAAGACATGTTGCCGCACCACCGAATGGCTCTATTTCTGTCGGATGATTATGTGTTTCATTTTTGAAGTTTACAAGCCACTCCTCTGTCTTTCCGTCTACCTCAACAGGAACAACTATACTGCAGGCATTTATCTCATCAGACTCTTCCTGGTCGTTAAGCTTTCCTTCTTTTTTAAGCTTCTTCATGGCAAGAAGTGCCAAATCCATAAGACATATAAATTTGTCGTCCCTGCCCTTATAAAGCACTTCCCTGTCTGCAACATATCTGTTGTAGGTTTCTGTAATAGGCTTGTTATAATATCCCTCGTCAAAGTTTATGTTCTTAAGCTCTGTCTGGAATGTAGTATGACGGCAGTGGTCTGACCAGTAAGTATCAAGAACTCTTATTTCTGTCATGGATGGGTTTCTTTTTTCTTCGTTTTTAAAATAATTCTGTATATGAAGAAAATCCTTAAAGGTCATAGCCAGTCCAAGTGAACCATACAGCTCCTTAAGTGAAGCTTCATCCATATCCTTAAAACCATCGAATATTTTTACGTCTTCAGGCTCCTCAAATTCCGTAACTAATGTCTCCGGCTTAACTAAATCTGTTTCCCTTGAGTCTACAGGGTTTATATTAAAGGACTTTATACTTTCAAACTGCTCATCTGTCACATCACCTGATATAACGTATGTGGTTGCCGTCTTTATTACAGGCTCCTCGTTTTCATTTAAAAACTTTACACACTGAATGGCAGAATCCGCTCTCTGGTCAAACTGTCCAGGAAGATACTCCACGCTGAATATTCTGTCAGATGAATCGTGTGGAAATTCCTCCTCATATAATGTATCTACAGGCGGTTCTGAAAATACTGTAGTAAGTGCAGCCTTATATGTGTCATCTGAAAGATTTTCCACGTCATAGTGCACCAGAACTCTTACACCTGTCACTGTCTTTATGCCGAGGAATCCTTCTATTTCCTCTTTAAGCTCATTTGCCGCTGCAGCATAAGGTGATTTTTTTTCTACGTATACTCGCTTAACCTTGCTCATAAGTACCTCCAATTTTATTTTTTTGACTTAATGAGAATAGTTTACCACGTTTAACCCAAAAAGCCAAAGCTAATATTATTAAATTTAATAAAATATATATTACACCAATTCGTATGGCTATGTCTACAAAAAATCCTTCCGGAAGCATATTTATTAATCTGCTTATATTTTCATCAAGCTGCCATGCCATATTATCAAAAAATATATAGTGAAATATATAAAATACCGTTGTAAAATCTACGATTGCTGCCGCTGCTACTACAAAAATGGCAGCCCAGACCGTAAAAAGCACCCGTTTTATATTGACAAATACTGATTTTATACTTCTTTTAAATCCATATATCAGGGATAAAAATGTAATACCAAGTATCACTATGGCTATTGATATTCGTCTTACGTTCAGACCTTTTATAAAAAGTTCCCTTACATCTGCCATATGATATTTTTCTATGTCGTTGAACATTTCCTTTTCCAAGCCGTCTATTTCGGCATAAATAACCATATCATCCCTGTCTCCCCTAAGATATGCCATCATTTCCTTTGTAACCCTTACAAGCTCGTCCATTTCCATATTTACTATTCCGTCAGGATTATTTACATTATATTTTTTATACTCCTTTTCGTAAAAGCCGTAATCTGAATAAGCTGCTGTCTCTACAGCGGTTACTGCCATAATAAGTACCAGCGCTATGCCTGTTATTATACCGACAACACGCCTTATCCACAAATTTTTTCTGTCATGCCTGCTGTTTTTTTGTATACCTTCCATTACATTTTCTTCTGATATATCTTCTGCCGTCATATTTTCTTCCATCATATTTCTTTCTCTTTCCAAAAATCATTTATAATGTCATCTGCCTGATTAATGTTAATCGTTTTCCTGTCATCCCATTCCCTTGGAAATAATCCTCCATACTCGCTGCTTAAAAATCTGTCATCAAGAAGCAGTATTACCCCCACATCCTCAACAGTCCTTATAACTCTGCCTGCTGCCTGCAGTACCTTATTCATCCCCGGATATCTGTAAGCAAAATCAAAGCCGTTCATACCCTGTTCATCAAAATATTTTTTTATTATTTCCCTTTCCATGCAGACCTGCGGAAAGCCTGTCCCTGCAACTATAGTGCCAATAAGTCTTTCATGGGTTAAATCTATTCCTTCTGAAAATATGCCTCCCATAATACAGAATGCCAGAACATTGTTTTCACTTTCAAACATTTCCAAAAAAGCTTCTCTTTCATCTTCTTTCATTCTCTGAGACTGACATACAATATTTATATTATTTTCAGCTATATTATGTCCATATTTTTCCGTAAATATAAGCTCCACATCCTCCATAAATTTATAAGACGGAAAAAACACCATATAATTACCGGTTTTTGCAGATATTACCTTCCATACATAATCTGCAATTTTTTCATATGCTTCCTTTCCACGCCTTGTATATTTTGTACTCACATCTTTTCCCACCATAATAAGACGCTTTTCCTTTGAAAATGGAGAATTTATATATATTGCACAGTCATTTAT